>JBEANX010000251.1:0-3882 GCA_041165245.1 Pseudomonadota bacterium | reverse complement strand
GCCCTGATCCCCGACATCCAGCAGATTTTTGCGCAGGTGCGCCAGGGCTCCATGTTGGCCCTGGTGGTAGCCATCCTCAGCCTGCTGGCGCCCATGTCAACCCGCACCCGCGAGTGGCTGTTCGCCTTTTATGCCTCGGCGCTGGGTGTGGGCACCATCTATGTGTTCTCGCTCAGCCAGGCCAACACGGTGTTCAGCTTTGTGGTGGCGGCCGCCTTGATCCCGGCGTTCTCGGCCATCGGGGCGCGCCAGCCTCCCGCCGTGGCCTGGCTGCCTGCCGTGGCCACGGTGGCGGCCATGGTGGCCTGGATGCAAGGGCGCAACCCGGTGCAGCAAGTGCTGGTGCAAGACAGCATCACGCTGGTGATCGAATCGAGCATCCTCACCTGGTTTGGCTGCTACACCCTCGCACTGCGGCAAAGGCAGACATTCCTGCTGCGCCGCAAGGACGAGCTGCAAGCCAGCACGCTGCGCCGCATGTCCACCGAGCTGCAACGCCTGGCCCTGACCGATGCGCTCACCGGCATCAACAACCGCCGCCAGTTCGTGCTGGACCTGGACGCCACCTGGGCCCAAGCGCGCGAAACCCGCACGCCCCTGGCGCTGATGATCATCGACATCGACTGCTTCAAGCCTTACAACGACCAGCTCGGCCACGCCCAGGGCGACCTGTGCCTGCGCCACGTGGCCCAGGCCTTGGCCCGCCAAGCCCGTGAGATGAACGGCCTGCCCGCGCGCTTAGGGGGCGAGGAATTTGCCATCATCCTTCACGGTGAATCGGCCCGACAGGCCCTGAGCTGCGCCCGCCAACTGTGCACGAGCATCGAGGCCCTGGGCCTGCCGCACCCGCAATCCACCGTGGGGCCGGTGCTGACCATCAGCGTGGGCGTCACCGTGATGGAACCCCACCGCACCCGCCTGGACCACACCGAGCTGCTGGCCCTGGCCGACGAGGCCCTCTACGAGGCCAAGACCCTGGGCCGCAACCGGGCCGTGCAACTCAGCTCACCCACCCAGGGCGTCCACCCGCCACCTGAGGCCAGCGCTGACACCCAGGCCAAAGCCGAAGCACCGGCTCGGGCCAAGCCAAGCAAAGCCTCAGGACACAGCCTCAACCCGCCGCGTTGATGCGGATCCAGGTGGTTTTGAGCTCGGTGTATTTGTCGAGCGCGTGCAACGATTTGTCGCGCCCATTGCCCGATTGCTTGACGCCACCAAAGGGCACGGTGATGTCGTCCTCGTCGTACTGGTTCACATGCACGGTGCCTGCCTTGAGGGCGCGGGCCACGCGGTGGGCCCGGTCGATGTGGCTGCTCCACACGCTGGCCTGCAGGCCATACGCGCTGTCATTGGCCAGGGCGATGGCCTCGGCCTCATCATGGAAGCGGATCACGCTGAGCACCGGCCCGAAGATCTCTTCGCGGGCGATGCGCATGTCGTTTCGAACGCCGTCAAACACCGTGGGCTGCACATAAAACCCACCCGTCGCAAGCAAGGCCTGCTGCCCACCGGCCACACAACAGGCGCCCTCCTGGTGGCCCGATTCAATGTGGCCTTGCACCGAGCGCAGCTGACCTTCATCGACCAAGGCGCCCATCACCGTGCGGGGGTTGAGCGGGTCGGCCGGCTGCCACCCGGCGGCTTGGGCCACCACGCGCGCCACAAACTCATCGGCGATACCCTCGTGCACCAGAAGGCGCGAAGGCGCATTGCACGATTCGCCCTGGTTGAAAAAGATGCCGCTGCTCACGCTTTGCACGGCGCGCTCGATGGCGTCGCTGTCGTCAAACACCACGAAGGCTGATTTGCCGCCCAGTTCGTTGAACACGCGCTTGAGGTTGCTCTGGCCTGCGTATTCCAGCATCTTGCGGCCCACGCGTGTAGAGCCGGTGAAACCAATGGCGTCCACGTCCATGTGCAGGGCCAAGGCCTCGCCAGCCTCATGGCCGTAGCCCGGTACCACATTGAACACACCCTCGGGCAGGCCGGCCTTGAGGGCCAACTCGGCCAGGCGCAGCGCGCTCAGGGGCGATTTTTCAGACGGTTTGAGCACCACTGAGTTGCCAGTCGCCAGCGCTGGCCCGAGCTTCCAGGCCGTCATGATGAGCGGGTAGTTCCAGGGCACGATGGCCCCCACCACGCCCACCGGCTCGCGCTGGATCAAGGCCAGGGCGTTTTGCGGCGTGGGTGCGATCTCGTCGTACACCTTGTCAATGGCCTCGGCATACCAGGCGATGCAGCGGGCGGCGGCGGGCACGTCCACACTCAGGCTGAACTGGATGGGCTTGCCCATGTCCAGGGTCTCGAGCAGCGCGAGTTCGTCCTTGTGCTGGTTGATCAGCTCGGCAAAGCGCAACAAGATGCGCTTGCGGATGGCCGGGGCCTTGTGGCGCCAGCGGCCGTCTTCAAAGGCGCGGCGGGCCGAACGCACGGCGGCGTCCACGTCCGGTTTCAAGCAGCGCGCCACCGGGCCCAGCAAGCGGTTGTCGATGGGCGAGTGGCAGGCAAAGGTGTCTTCACCCAGGGCCGTGACGCGCTGGCCGCCGATGAAGGCTCGGCCGTCGATGCTCAAGGCCGCGGCCCGGTCGTGCCAGATGCGGGCTTGGCCGGTGGAGGCAGACGCTTCGGTCATGTGGTTCGCCGCCTCAATGGCGGCCGTTGAAACGCAGCCCCCACTCTAGCCAATTCACAACATGATGAACAGTCTCCAAAGGCTTTGGCCCGGGCTCAGGCTTGGCGACGACGGCCGCCAAGGACCAAACCCACCAGGCCCAGGCCCATCAAGGCGAGGGTGGACGGCTCAGGAATGGACGCCACACTTGCCAGACCTGCCGCACCCGCACCCAAGTTGACATACGACTCCAGCAAGCCATCGACCGATGTGTTCGACGCATTGACGAACCGAAGGCTGAAGGCAAGCTGGTCCGAGGCGCTCATGGCGCCAGCTGGCAGTTCAAAACGAAAGTACGCCAATTCGGTTTCAAAAGCATTTTCAACCTCTGCATAGGTGGTCCAGCTGGTCTGGCCATCCTTGGGTTGGTAGCGCGACACCTGGAAAAAGGCGCTGCCTGCCGCCCCAAAATTGGTGGTCGAAGGGTCGATCTCACCCAGCAAGGAAGGGTCAACCGATGCGAATCCGGCCAGCTCCCCAGAAAACACGACGGCTGTGTTGGCAGAGACCGTGAAGTACGGCGCCGTTTCCGGCACGGCCCATGGGTCCAATTCATAGCCTGTGACATCCCATTCTGGCCCGTAGACGGTGTTCACGCGGGGTCTCCCAACGTTTCCGTAGCCGGCAATGCCACCGGCGCTCAACGACCAATCCTTGCCATCAGCCAGAGACTCACCGTTGATGCCCGGCTGAACAGGCTCACGCAAGTTCACCAAGTCTTGCCCTGTCAAGTTGACCGCCATGCCAAACCCGTCGGTGTTCAGGGTTCCGGTGGCGGTGTTGTCCAAAGAGGTGACCGTCTGCGTGCCGGTTCCGAAGGGGGTGCTCAGGGGCCCCACAGAGCCGACGTTCGGCTGGGCGAGTCGGTAGGACGGGTAGGTGTTGCAGCAGCCCCCATCCGGCGCAAACTCTTCATTCAGCACAAAGCGAGACACCCCAGTGGCGTTGAACCTCGCGCCGTAGCCAGCGGGCGCCGTGAAGGTGATGGACGGTGCCACCCCATCATTGAGATCGAGGTCGACCAACTGCCAAGTCAGGCGATTGACAGACAGGCTGGCGTCGATCGCGGCTTGCGCATGAGCCGCCACGGAGGCGGCTGACAACAAGCCTGTGAAGAGAGCCCGGACCAAGGGCCGGCGAACAAAGGTGTGCGATTGCATGAGGTGGTGTCCCTTTTGTAGGCGCGCCGTGGCGCGCATGTCATTTTTTTC
>JBEANX010000250.1:0-2678 GCA_041165245.1 Pseudomonadota bacterium | reverse complement strand
ATGGCTGAAAACAGGCTCGGACAAATCCCGCTTGGGAATGGCGATGTCCTCGCCTTTTTCGATGTCGCGGATGCTGCGGCCATTGATGGCCCGCTGCACCGCTTCACGCACTTGGTCCTTGTATCGACGCAGAAAGCGCTCACGGTTGCCGATGGACTTGTTCTTGCCCGCCAGCCGTCTGTCGATGATGTGTTGACGAGTCATGCGTGCTTCCGTATTTCAACCAAGCCGCCGCCGCGTAACCGACTTGGCCTGGCCGCTGGCGGCGCCCCCTTGAATGGGAGCGCCAAAGGCGTTCGGGGGTGGCTCATGAACTCTTGCGAACCCGCAGGTACCACTCGCACAGCAAGCGCACTTGCTTGGCCGTATAGCCCTTCTGGACCATGCGGTTGACAAAGTCCTCGTGCTTCTTGACCTCGTCAGCGCTGGCCTTGGCATTGAAGCTGATGACCGGCAACAACTCTTCGGTGTTGCTGAACATCTTCTTCTCGATCACCGTGCGCAGCTTCTCGTAGCTGGTCCACAAGGGGTTCTTACCGCCGTTGTTGGCCCGCGCCCGCAACACAAAGTTGACGATTTCGTTGCGGAAATCCTTGGGGTTGGCAATGCCCGCCGGCTTCTCGATCTTTTCCAGCTCGGCGTTCAAGGCCCCACGATCAAAGATCTCGCCCGTGTCGGTGTCGCGGTACTCCTGATCCTGGATCCAGTAGTCGGCATAGGTCACGTAGCGGTCAAAAATATTCTGGCCGTACTCGCTGTAGCTTTCCAAGTAAGCGGTCTGGATTTCTTT
Source organism: Pseudomonadota bacterium (assembly GCA_041165245.1). Classification (GTDB taxonomy): domain Bacteria; phylum Pseudomonadota; class Gammaproteobacteria; order Burkholderiales; family Burkholderiaceae_C; genus Aquabacterium. The sequence goes on along the minus strand of JBEANX010000250.1, from coordinate 1,888 downwards.
GCCGATGAACTCGGCGTAGCGCGGCGCCAGCAGCTCCTTGATGAAGCCAACGTACTTGTCTTCCAGTTCTTTGGAAAACTGCTCGCGCTCGATCTGTTGTTCCAGCACGTACATCAGGTGCACCGGGTTGGCGGCCACTTCAGCGCTGTCGAAGTTGAAGACCTTGCTCAAGATCTTGTAGGCAAAGCGCGTGCTGATGCCGCTCATGCCTTCGTCCACGCCGGCGTAGTCGCGGTATTCCTGGAAACTCTTGGCGCGTGGGTCCGTGTCTTTCAGGTTGTCACCGTCATAGACCAGCATCTTGGAATAGAGGCTGCTGTTCTCGGGCTCTTTCAGGCGGGTGAGCACGGCAAACTGGCTCATCATCTTCAGCGTGCCCGGCGCGCAAGTGGCCGCCGCGAGCGAGCTGTTCTTGAGCAGCTTTTCGTAGATGTGCACCTCTTCGCTCACGCGCAAGCAATAGGGCACCTTGACGATGTAAATGCGGTCCAGAAACGCTTCGTTGTTCTTGTTGTTGCGAAAGGCCTTCCACTCGCTCTCGTTGCTGTGGGCCAGCACCACGCCGTCAAACGGGATGGCGCCAAAGCCTTCGGTGCCCTTGTAGTTGCCTTCCTGCGTGGCGGTCAGCAGGGGGTGCAGCACCTTGATGGGCGCCTTGAACATTTCCACAAACTCCAGCAAGCCCTGGTTGGCCAGGCACAGGCCACCGGAGTAGCTGTAGGCGTCTGGGTCGTCCTGCGAGTAGGTCTCGAGCTTGCGGATGTCGACCTTGCCGACCAGCGAGCTGATGTCCTGGTTGTTTTCATCGCCCGGCTCGGTCTTGGCAATGCCGACCTGCTTGAGCACGCTGGGGTAACGCTTGATGACCTTGAACTGGCGGATGTCACCCCCGAACTCCTCCAGGCGCTTGACGGCCCAGGGGCTGAGGATGCGCTGCAGGTAGCGGCTGGGGATGCCGTATTCCTTTTCCAGGATGGGGCCGTCTTCGGCCGGGTCGAACAGGCCCAGCGGCGACTCGTTCACGGGCGAGCCCTTGATGGCGTAGAACGGCACCTTCTCGGCCAGCTGCTTGAGGCGCTCGGCAATCGAGGATTTGCCACCACCCACGGGGCCCAGCAAATACAGGATCTGCTTCTTTTCTTCCAGGCCTTGGGCGGCATGGCGGAAGTAACTGACCACCTGTTCGATGGCCTCTTCCATGCCATAGAACTCCTGGAAGGCCGGGTAGATCTTGATCACCTTGTTGGCAAAGATGCGCGACAGGCGCGGATCGTTGCGGGTGTCGACCATCTGGGGCTCGCCGATGGCGTCCAGCATGCGCTCTGCGGCAGAGGCGAACGCCGATTTGTCGCGCTTGCAGATCTCCAGGTATTCCTCGAGGGTGTACTCCTCTTCGCGGGTGCGCTCGTATCGGGCTGCGAAGTTACTGATCACATTCATGCCTGCCTCCGGTCATCTACACGAGGGTGTGATGCACGTCGGTTGCGCCGCCAGACCAGACTGGTGAGGCGCAAACCTGTGCATCGCCATGTCACCAAAGATCGATCAAATCACCACCTGACCAAGGGCCGATGAGGCCAGCTTTCGCACGTCAGATCCAGACTTGTTGATGCTTATCTTGCACCTTTTTTGGCCCTTGCGTGCGGTGGCGACACAACAAAGACTTGTTCTGCGCGCATGGATTGTCCAAACCCGCATGAACAGGTGCCTGTCAGCCCCGAAACAAGGGTTTCACGCATTGCTGGTGGCCCGCACCTCTTCCATGTTGGTGATGCCTGCGAGCACCTTTTCAATGCCGTCTTGGCGCAGGGTGCGCATGCCGTCTCTCAAGGCCTGGCGTTGCAGCTCTTCTGCCCGTGCACCGGTCTGGATCAGACGCCGCAGCTCA
>JBEANX010000249.1:0-3036 GCA_041165245.1 Pseudomonadota bacterium | reverse complement strand
GTCGAACAAGAAGCGGGCGCTGTGCCCATCAAGATGTGGACCAAGGGTGTCCCGGTTGAAGACGAAGCACGCAAGCAGCTGGCCAATGCAGCCCGTCTGCCCATCGTCTTCAAGCACATCGCTGTCATGCCAGACGTGCATCTGGGCATTGGTGCCACGGTGGGCTCGGTGATTCCGACCATCAAGGCCATCATTCCCGCAGCAGTGGGCGTGGACATTGGCTGCGGGATGATGGCGTGCAAGACCACGCTGCGCGCTGAAGATCTGCCGGACAGCCTGGGCCTGCTGCGTGCCGCCATCGAAAAGGCCGTGCCTCATGGCATGTCGCCGCACCGCCGTGGCCGAGACGAAGGCAGCTGGGAGAACCCGCCAAGCTTGGTGGATCAGGCCTGGGCGACGCTGGTGGATGACTTTGAAGTCATCTGCGAAAAGTACCCTCGTCTGCGCAACACCAACAACCGCAAGCACCTGGGCACGCTGGGCACTGGCAACCACTTCATCGAAGTCTGCCTGGACGAAGGCGGCGCCGTGTGGTTCATGCTGCACTCCGGTTCTCGCGGCGTCGGGAACGCCATCGGGACCCATTTCATCGAGCTGGCCAAGAAGGATGCCGAACAGCATCAGCGCAACCTGCCCGACAAGGACCTCGCTTACTTTGAAGAAGGTGCGCAGTATTTTGGTGACTATGTGCGCGGTGTGAGCTGGGCGCAAAAGTTTGCCAGGCTGAACCGCGAGGTGATGATGAAGAACCTCATCGAGACGGTGCGCAAGGTGATCCCCAAGCCCTTCGAGGCGCACCTGGAGGCGGTGAACTGTCACCACAACTATGTGCAAAAGGAACACCACTTCGGTGAAGACGTCTTCATTACCCGCAAGGGCGCGGTGAGCGCCAGGAAGGGTGAGCTGGGCATCATCCCGGGCAGCATGGGGGCGCGCAGCTACATCGTGCGCGGCCTCGGTAACCCGGAGAGTTTTGAGAGCTGCAGCCACGGCGCTGGCCGTGTGATGAGCCGCACCAAGGCCAAGAAGATGTTCACGGTGGACGATCAGATCAAGGCGACCGAAGGCGTGGAATGCCGCAAGGACGAAGCCGTGATTGACGAGATCCCGATGGCTTACAAGGACATCGATGCCGTGATGCAAGCCCAGAAGGATCTGGTGGAAGTGGTGTACACGCTCAAGCAGGTGCTGTGCGTGAAGGGATAGAACAGGAAGACTGCTCAGGGAATTTCATGAACAAGAAGAACGTGGTTGAGATTGATGGATCCATCGGTGAGGGGGGTGGGCAGATCCTGCGCACCGCCTTGGCTTTGTCCATGTGCACGGGTGTGCCGGTGCGGATCAGCCAAATTCGGGCCAAGCGCCCCAAGCCTGGTCTGATGCGCCAGCACCTCGTGTGCGTGCAGGCGGCGCAAGCAGTCTGCGGTGCCACTGTGAGTGGTGCAGAGCTGGGTTCCATGGCCTTGCTGTTCGAGCCTGCCACGGTCAGTGCTGGCGATCACAGCTTTGCCATCGGCAGTGCGGGCAGCTGCATGCTGGTGCTGCAGACGGTGCTGCCTGCGCTGATGCTGGCAGATGGCCCCAGTTGCTTGAAGCTGTCGGGTGGCACGCACAATCCCATGGCGCCGACCTTTCACTTCATCGAGAGGGTGTTTGCGCCTTTGCTTTTGCGCATGGGTGTGAAGCTTGAGATGAACTTGCGTCGCCATGGCTTTTACCCGGCCGGTGGCGGCGAGGTCGAAATCACGGTGTGCCCTGCACTTGAGGGGCTCAAGCCTTTGGCCCTCTTGGTGCGAGGAGAACCTCAGGCGGCGTATGCGGAAAGCCTGATCGCTGGCCTGCCGCGTCGCATTGCTGATCGCGAGCTGGAAGTTCTGGCGCAGGCACTGGGCTGGTCATCTGAACAATGCCAGGTACCAGTGCTGCGGCAGAACGAGGGGCCAGGCAATGCGTTGCAGGCCACACTGGCCTACGCGCACGTGACCGAGGTGTTCACGACCTTTGGAGAAAAGGCAGTGAGCTCTGATGTGGTGGCGCGCAGGCTTGCCAAAGAGGTTTCGGCTTACTTGGGCAGTTCGGCGCCTGTGGGCCCGCATCTGGCTGACCAACTGACCCTGCCCTTGGCGCTGGCCGTGCACCTCAGTGGCCAGCCGGGGAGCTATCTGTGCAGCGAGATGACCGAGCACGCCTGGACCAACATCGACGTGATCAAGCGCTTCTTGCCTGTGGAGATGCCAGTACAGGCGCATGAGGGTGGGTGGCTGGTCAATGTCAGACCAAGTGTTTCTTGAGGTGTTCCCTCAATGCCTTGCGTCCGGCTGCATTGGTGGTTCGCCAGGCTTGAAGGGCCAGTGCAAGGAACTGTTGTTCGGTGGGCGTCAAGCCCGGGCTTTCTTGTTCTTCATCAAGCCAGCCCGAAGGCTTGCCGCAGTGTTGCTCGATCTGTCGTGCCATCTTGTCCCCGATGGGGCGAGCTGACTTGACCTGGCTCCACATGCTGGGGGAAATCTCCAGCTTGCGGGCAAAGGATTGCTCCAGGCCTTTGGGCGGAACACCCGATGCCAAAGCCTCTTCTGCGAAGCTTTGAAACAGTGTCAACGCATTGCGACGTCGTGTCACGGTGAGGTTGTTCAAGATGGGTGCTGTGCTCAATGCCACAAATGGCAACAACAACATTGTCGCAGGGTGTTGACAGGTTGGTAAAGACTCTTTACTATCGTGTTCATCGTCAAGTTTCGGTTAGAAGCTTGATCAACTCAGATCTACATATCGCACCGAAGATTTTCAAAGGACACATCGTGAAAGCCAGACTGACCACCACCAACCGCCGACCCTCCATGGGTCAGGTCGCGTTCGTGCGTACGGCAGCCACGATGTCGTTTGGCAGCCACCCGTGCTTGATCTCTGCCCCGTTCGATCTACCGCACCCAAAGCGGGATGCGTACGTTCTTGGACATGAGGATCAGGTGCAACCGGGTGAGGGAGGCGTTGAAGCTTAGGCGATCAACGCACCCCTCCTAGCTCTCTCAAGCAGAG
>JBEANX010000248.1:0-7797 GCA_041165245.1 Pseudomonadota bacterium | reverse complement strand
CGTTGAAGGTGACGGAGGTAGCATTTTCAACACTGAGCGCAAAAGAGTTACCTGCTTTGCTACTAACTTGACCGTCGAAAACAAATTTTGAACTAGGTGAGTCGATTGTGACGTCTCGTTCTAGTTTTGCCAAACCAATTAAATTTATCGATCGCCCAGTGATTGGCAGGTCAGGTGTTGCCACGTTCCACGTCTGGGTGTTTAGGTTTGTTGTTGTGCCAGTGGAGCCGATTTTGACGGTTTTGAAGTTGTTGAGTTTGTCTATGGTGTTCGGCGTCAGAACAAGAGATCCATCTGAGGCCGTAGATGTCTTAATGCGGATGTCGCCGGTTTCAGATGTGGTTGAAATAGAAGCTGCACTGTCTGAAATGGTTTTAATTCCGTCAGACTTGATTTCTAGGCTGGAAGTTTTAATGGTTAGGTTTCCAATGGCGGTGCTGCTGCCTACAACATTGGATGCCTTGCCAAGCGATACGTCTGTATTTGCGACGATGTCGAGGCTTCGATTCTGAATTCCATCACCCTGAATATTTGCATTTAGGCTGACATTGTCGCCTGTCAGCTTAACCGTGCTCGCTGCACTTGGATCACCAGAAAGTATGATGTTTCCATTTGCGCCTGTGGCGTTCCGTGTGATATCGCCTGTGCTATTCTTTGTGGCGATATTTGCATTTAGCGTGATTTTTGCGTTTGTACTGTTGGCTGTCAGGGTTAAGTTGGCGCCAGATGTCTTCATGGAAATATCATCATTCACGAAGATATTTCTGCTTGCTGTCAGCGTGACGCTGAGCAACGCATTGTTAATAGATTCAACATCAACAATGACATCCGTGTTTGAATCCGCCAGGAAAGCATCCAACAGACTCACAGTTCCGCCAGCCTCGATTTTGATATCTCTTGGATCAAGCAACAGGTTGCCCACCAGACCCTTGGGTGCGCGCCCATCCACCCAGCCATCAAACCCAAGCCGCAACTTGCCCGACACCTCGGCGTTGCCGCCGTTGCCACCCTCTTCACCACCGCGCACCAGGATGTTGCCGCTGAACAGCGTCAAGTCATCTGCCCACACCACCACTTGTCCACCGTTGCCCGCCTGAATGGCACTGGCATCCAAAGTGGCGCCTGCGTGAACCACGTTGGTGGTGGCATGGCGCTCGGTGCCTGTGCCTTGGTAATTGCCACCCACCAAGATGGTGCCGCCGCCTGCCTGGCCGCGTGCATCGATACTGGCGCTACTGGCCAGTTCCACCTTCTGGCCCAACACCGTGGCTTGGCCGCCGTGTTCACCCGCGCCTTGGCCACTCACGTCAATCTGGCCAGTTACCAAAGTGCGACCTTGCTCACCACCATCGATGAAGACCTGGCCATTGCGGCTGCCGATGCTGCGTGCGCGCACCATGCCTTCCATGTTCAGCACGGTGTCGGCCATGGCGCCACGGGCGTCGGCGCGCAAATCAACCGTGCCGCCGTCGGCTGTGATCTGGCCGATCTGTGAGAGGCGCTGGCCTGCCTTGGCACCGCTCATTTCGAAGAAGATCAGGCCATCGCCTTCGACGTCCACCTGCACATCGCTGGTGGCGGCCATGCCCACGCGGGCTGCGTTGATGATGCCTTCGTTGATGACGGTGGCGCCCGCTAGCACCACCGTGCCGGTGGCATTGATGACGCCTGCATTCACCACAGAGCCCACGCTCTGGCCGTTGTCCTTTAGGCGGATGCGGCCTTTTTTGTACAGGTCATCGCCATTGACGCCGAGCGTGGTGGCCACCAGCGAGCCCACATTGATCTGCGCGCCCGCGCCAAAGTAAATGCCATAAGGGTTGCTGATCAGCACGCGGCCATTGGCCGTGAGTGCGCCCAGCACATCGCTTCGCGCAGCACCTGTGACGTCGATCCACAGTGTGGCGTTGCTGTTGGGCTGGATGGCCTTGAGGGCCTCACCCACGCCAATGCCAAAGCCCTGGGTTTTGATCACACCCACCTGGGCCGACTGGTTCACCGTGGTGAGCTTGCCTGCCTCGCTGATGTTGACGTTCTGAGTGCTCTGCACGCCCGTGAAAACGCCTGCCCACAGGGGCGAGCTCAGGCTGGACATGGCCAGCGCGAGCGACATGGGCTTGAGGTTGAACCGACGAACAGGGGTGGGGCGGAGGTTGCTGCGGGTCATGACAGTGGTTCGGCGGTTCGGTGCGTGTGAAGCGGGCAAGATCTATCCGGCGTGCGGTTGCGCCGGTGCATTTGGGGATCTTTGGGCATGGGGCTCCGGGGCGCAAGGGTGGGCCCCGGAGTTAGGGGGGCTACGGTAATGTGTTATTGAGTCACGATGCCGGAGACGGTGACTTGGCCTGGGTTTGCCACATTTAGGCCGGACCAATCGCTGGTGACGGCCTTCAGAACCACGCTGGTGATGGTTATGGTCTTCGTATTCAAGTCCACTTTAAGCCCCGAGCAGGGGTTGCTGGGAGCGGCCAGGCCGCAAGCCACAGGAGTTACGCCAAGTCCGAATCCATATACGAGTGCCTGAATGATCGAACCGTCGTTTTTGTTGATGCTGATTGTTCCGCCAATCCCCGGGCGTTGCGTGTTTTCCTCGAAGGTATATGTCAGAGCATCTAGGTATGTGGTGTTACTTCCTTGGGCGTTTGCAAGAGCGTTGGGTAGTTCATCAATGATCTTGACGACGTACGTGCCTTTTGCGGGTGCGTTCCCGGTCGACTCTTTGATGGTTAGACCGGCAGTCAAGGTCTCTGGCGGCGGAGGCGCCGCACTGTCCCCACCCCCACCCCCACCACAAGCACTCAAGCCCGCTGCCATCGCTGCTGCCATCACCGCACGTGCGGCCCATTGTTTTGCTGTCATCTTCAAGCTCCGTTGTTCTTCGTTCGTTGGTTCGTTCGTTTGTGAGTGCCAAACGCACATCGACCGCGTCGCGCGTGAGTCTATGGGCTCTGGCCGCTCTGCCTTGGCTGAGCCCCCACTCCTAGGGGCGTGTTGGGGTGGGAAAAGTGCAAGCAAAGGTAAGGTGGCCGGGTGTTCAGGCGCGTGAGTGAGGGGGTGGACCTTATCGCGCCAGGGTGGGGTGGGCAATCCCTCTGTGGTGGGCGCCCGGTGTGAGGGGTAGGCACCCGCGTGGTGCCGTCGCTGTAGGGTTGGCTGAACGCCATCGCTCGGTTGTACAGTTGTTGTAGGTTTTCCCTGTCAAAAAACGAAGGAGCGGTAGGCATGGCAGTGCGTTTGGAGCGGGGGCACCTCAGGGTGTTCAACCAGTCAGAACTGATTTTTGACGAAACGGAAACGAAAGAAATATTGAAGTTTTTCTTTCAAGCTGATCGACAAACCATCGAGTTGTGTGAAATCACCGAGGGGCTTCGGAACTTCGCGCAGGGCCTGCTTGTCGCAGCCATGGATGCATCTTTCGCCATGGGCTGGATCGAGGTGACGTTTCGGTGGGTCGCAAACCCGGGTGCCGGGCTGAAAAAGTCCATGAAGAAGTTGGCAAAGGCGGCCACGAAGCATTGGTTCAAACACTTGAAGGCGGGCCAGTCTCTGGAGGATGCCAAGGTCTACGAAAGCATCCGTGACCAATTGGCCCGCAGTTTTCGAAGCCCCTTGCAGGTCATTTTGTTGGGTAAGGCTCAAGGGCTCCGGGGGCAGGAGTTAACAGCCTGCATCAACTGTGCTCCGCCCCTTCACCGCGAAAAGATTTGGGGTTGAAATGAGGTCGAAACCTCTTGTGGCCTCTTTGCTTGTTCTCGTGTTGATGGCCTATCTTGGCCTGAGCGCGCATGCCATCTCACAGCAGTCCATCGAGGATTTGCTCGTGTGCGCTGATCATGGTGGCCTGAAGGTGCCGTTTTCAAGGGCGGTGTGCCGCGCCTATTTGCAGACCGCACGGGGCACGCCGCAGGACATAGCAGCGCTGCACGAAGGCACGGGAGCTGCCTTTGTGATTCAAGGCGAATCTTCAATCGCAGATCGCGAAGAACTGCTGGCCTTTTTGGTGGGTAAGGGTTTGGACGTCAACCACGTGGACACGCATGGGCTCTTGCCTTTGCATTCGGCGGTGATGGCCAACTCTGCGACGGAGGTCGAGATGCTTTTGCGCCATGGCGCCAACCCAGGCCTTGTGGATCAGCAGTTTGGTCTTGACCCATTGGCGTTGGCGTTGAAGCTGCAGAAGGAGAGGCCAACGGGCGTGGATCGGACGGCTGTCATCGGCAAGCTCAAGCAAGCGGCGGTGCAGGGGGTGATACAGAAGTGATCATCATGTTGTAGGCGTGAAGGCCCTTCAGTGCAGCTTGGGCTGATCACCTACCATCGCCCAGGTTAGCCGGCGTTCGCGTTGAACCGCCGGCTAGACGGCAACGCTCATGCCGCTTGGAGCATGAACTCAACTTTCACTGAATCGAAGGGAAACTCAACCTGACCTTGTGGTGAGCGGCACAACACGCCTGCGACCAGCAGAGCGCTGACATCGCTGTGCACTGCTTTGACATCGCGGTTGACTCGACGCGCTGCCTCACGAATTGACATGGGCCCTGAACCGCACATGGCCTTGAGCAACTCCCAGCGCTTGGCGCTCAACACTTGCCAGAGCAACTCTGGCGTCGCAAAGCCAATGCGTGCCGCGGCGTCACCTCGCCCAGATTTCATCGCGTCAGCCGCATCGGCCAATGTGTCAGCCAGGCTGCGTAATTCAAGAACGACCGTGTGCATGATTCCACCTCGCGATGTCTGTGTTGAAGTCCTGCATCAACTGCTCCGGACTTGAGAAAACGTAGTCTGACTCTTCCGCCTCGACATGTCGGTGATCGCCCTTGCCGCGCTCATTGTCATAGCGCAGGACACATACGCCCTGAACCACATAGGCGAGTCTGTACTTGAACTCATGCTCTGACGGTGGCACCGGCTCTTGCAAGCGCCAGACGGCAACTTCGGCAAAGGCGTCTGCAGCGAGAACGACGCGACGGCGAATCAGCGGGGTTGCCTTCATGTTGGGAATGATGACAACATCATGCATTGTTGTCAATTAGTCCAACACGGCTCAGTCCGACTTTTGCCGTCTCACGCTGGTTTCGCTTGACGCTTTATTTTTGAAACAGGGCGACGTTCTGGATTCAAGGTGAATCTTCAATCGCAGATCGCGAAGAACTGCTGGCCTTCTTGGTTGGGAAGGGTTTGGACGTCAACCACGTGGACATGCATGGGCTCTTGCCTTTGCATTCGGAGGTGATGGCCAACTCTGCGGCGGAGGTCGAGATGCTTTTGCGCCATGGCGCCAACCCAGGCCTTGTGGATCAGCAGTTTGGTCTTGACACATTGGCGTTGGCGCTCAAGCTGCAGCAGGAGAGGCCCACGGGCGTGGATCGGACGGCTGTCATCGGCAAGCTTAAGCAAGCGGAGGTGCAGGGGGTGATGCGGAAGTGATCATCATGTTGCAGGCGTGACGGCCCTTAACAGGCTGCGGAAATACCCAACGGGCGCAGCTTCGCTGCTGACGCAAGGGCTGTTTTTCGATGATGCGGGTCGACTGCGGCGCCAAACCACCCCATTTCAAGCCCATATTGGCCTGATCTGAGGCCATTTGGGGGTGTTTTGCCCTCATTGCGCGACCTCCAGACGGACTTGTCCCAAGGTGCGCATGCGCACGAGGTTGTAGGCGGCCATGGCCATCATGAAGACCTGGTCGACCTTCTTGATGCCGCGGACCATCACCTGGCGAATCGGACCAATGAACTTGGCCCAGCCAAAGCCCTGTTCGATGAGCTTGCGCTTTTGCATCGAGATGCCGTAGCCCTCGGTGGCGGCGATCTCGTCGGGCACAGCTGACTTGCGGTTTGATGTGTTCTGCGCCACATGCGGGGTGACCTTCATGTCTTGCAGCGCCTGGATGAACTCGGCTGCGTCGTAGCCTTTGTCGGCGCCCAGCGTGATCTCACCTTCTGGCATGGCTTGGCGTGCGTCGGCGATCATCGCCTTGGCCGCTTCGCGCTCGGCATGGCCATCGGCTTGCGTGACCATGGCGTTGACGATCAGACCATTGCGGTTCTCCATCAGTGTGTGACCCATGAAGCGCAGCTCGCTGGCCGTCTTGCCTTTGCAAAACAGCCGGCTGTCGGGGTCGGTGCTTGATTCGTGCGTCTCATTGCTGCGCGACTTGCCTCGGAAGTCGCCGCCATCGTCGTCGTCCTTGCCATCCTTGCGCACGAAACTCTTGTGGCCCGCCCAGGCTTGGATCAAAGTGCCGTCCACGCTGAAGTGCTCCTTGGACAGCCACCTCTTCTTGTCAGCCTGCTTGAGCACCTGGTTGAAGAAGACCACCACTGCATCGTGCTCGATGAGCCGCTCGCGGTTCTTGGTGAACACCGTGGGTACCCACACCGAGTCGTCCATCGACAGGCCAATGAACCAGCGAAACAGCAGGTTGTATTGCGTCTGCTCCATCAGCTGTCGCTCTGAGCGGATCGAGTACAGCACCTGCAGCAGCATGGCCCGCAGCAGCTTCTCTGGCGCGATGCTGGGGCGCCCGCCCTTGGCATCCTCTTCATACATCCCGGCGAACAGTTCGCCCATCTCGGCCAGGGCATTGTTGACCATCGTGCGAATCACACGCAGCGGGTGGTTGGCAGGCACGAAGTCGTCCAGCTTCTTGAGCGTGAACAGGCCTTCGGTGAAAGTGTCGGCGCCGCGCATGGGGGTGTTGCTTCAGGTCGTTGAGGTGCTACGCTGATAACGCATCACGCCCCTGGGGCGTGGACTTGATCGGCAGGTATTTCCGCAGCCTGTTAAGCCCAGCTTGGGCTGAATACCTAGGGAGTTGATGATTTTCCGGCTGCATGGATGCTTGTCATGTCAGCCGTTGCCTTATCTTGCTCCATGCGCAGCTGGATTTTGCTTCTCACCAACTTTAGAAAGGCAAGAAGCTCGGCTTGTGTGTGCCTCATGGGCAAGATGCTGTTCAGTGGGATGTCGCTGCTCAACACTTCGTCAAGTGCCAGCAACATGTTTTGAAGGCCAAACCTTCGTTCTAATGTGGGCAGGGTTTGCTCTATAGCCCTGGTTGCCGAGGATTCGATGTCAGTGTCAAAGATGTGGTGATATAGGAAATATCGAGCGATGATTTTAGGGTCCATTGCAAGCGAGCAGTCGGGTATTTTTTTGCAGATGATCGCAGGCTTGAGGCATCTTCTCAGTCGCAGTATGTGTGGAAGCCCAGTCCGCCAACTGTCGCGCGACTAATTATAATTATCAAGTCTTTAGTGGCGGATAGGGTTTTGGTGTTTTGTGTTTTTTCTTGGCTTTTGATTAAATGTTCTAGCAAGATTTTGGCTGATTCGGGTTGAATCTCATTGTCTTCAAAATATGAAATCTTGATGCCCATGGGTTTGCAAGCCTCCCAAATTTGCCCTAGCAATTGATGCTGTTCTAACGATATTGATCCAATGTGGTGGTCATCATTTGGGCCGTTCTCTATGGCACCATCTGCGGTGGTGAGGTAGAAGTCGATCATGATCTATGTTTGATCTGGCGGGCTAGGCGCATGTGTTGCCCCGCTTTTCAAGCTATCAAGTATTAATTGGCTTTGATCTCATCCCATTTCCATATTATTTTTATTGGGCGAGTAAATCTATAACTATTGGGTCGTTGTCGTCTCTTTATGCTTTATGGCTAATCACGTTGCGTCATCGCTTGTCGAAATGATGTATGCGCAGCTTGAAGGTCTGCCCATGCAGCACTATTTTGCTCAAGTAGCATCCCATCTCCTGCGATCAGAGCAGACACTGAGGAGTTGACCGC
>JBEANX010000247.1:0-3136 GCA_041165245.1 Pseudomonadota bacterium | reverse complement strand
GCCAATGACCGCGCCCACGATGGACGATGCCAGGATGATGGGCAAAAGCATGGTCCAGCCCAGCCATGCGCACAGTGCAGCCAGCAGCTTGAAATCGCCATTGCCCATGCCGTCGGTGCCACGCACCATGCGGAACAGGGCGTTGACTGTCCACAGCGACATGTAGCCCGCAGCGGCGCCCCACAGCGAGTCTTTCAGCGAAACAGGTGTCCAGCCAAGGCTGGCGGCCAGCATGCCCGCCCAGAGCAAGGGGCCGGTGAGGTCGTCATGCAGGTAGGTGGTGTCCCAGTCGATCATGGCCGCAGCCACGAGCACGGCGCACACGCCGCACCACAGCAACACGGTGGGTGCGGCGCCGAACTTGAGCCCGCAGCCCATGAACAGCAGCCCGGTGCAAAGCTCGACCAAGGGGTAGCGCGCTGAGATGGGCGTGCTGCAGGCCGAGCATTTGCCGCGCAGCACCAGCCAGCTCAGCAGGGGGATGTTCTCCCACCAGCGGATCAGGTGGCCGCACTTGGGGCAGCGCGAGGCGGGCGCGGACAGGCTCAATGGTTCCGCCTCGACCTCGGGCAGATCGAGGATGGCGCGAGCGTCGGCTTTCCAGGCCGTTTCACTTATCAGCGGCAAGCGGTGGATCACCACGTTGAGGAAGCTGCCAATGATCAGGCCCAGCGCCAATAGGCCCCAGGGCGTCAGCACCACGGCCAACATTGCATCAAACGCCATCGAAGCTCTCGTTCGTCAAACCACACTGCCCAGCTTGAAGATGGGCATGTACATGGCCACCACAATGCCACCGATCAGCGTGCCTAGAAACACGATGATGACGGGTTCCATCAGGCTAGACAGTGCTTTCACGATCTCGTCGACTTCTTCTTCGTAGATGTCGGCGGCCTTGGCGAGCATGGCGTCGAGTGCGCCCGACTCTTCACCGATGGCGGCCATCTGCAGCACCATCACCGGAAAGATGTTGGTGCTTTGCATGGCCACTGTGAGGCTGGTGCCTGTGGAGACGTCTTTCTGGATTTGCTCGGTGGCGTCGAGGAACACGGCGTTACCCGCAGCGCCGCCCACGGAGTCCAGGGCATCGACCAGCGGCACGCCTGCAGCGAACATGGTGGAGAGCGTTCGCGTCCAGCGTGCGATCGACGATTTGTAGATCAGGTTGCCGAAGATGGGCACCTTGAGCAGGATCCGATCCATGGCCCGCTGCATCTTTTCTGAGCGCTTCCAGGCTTCAAAGAAGAAGTAAAGGCCCCCGCCAATGAAGCCAAAGATGGCCCACCAGTAGCTCACGAAGAACTCCGAGATGGCGATCACCATGAGGGTAGGGGCAGGCAGGTCAGCGCCAAAGCTGGTGAACACATCCTTGAAGGCGGGAACCACCTTGAGCATGATCACTGTCACCACGATGAAGGCCACCACCAGCACCGAGATGGGGTAGGAGAGCGCGCCTTTGATCTTCTGCTTGATGGCCAGGGTCTTTTCTTGGTAGCTGGCCAAACGGTCAAGCAGCGTCTCCAAGATACCGGCTGATTCACCGGCTTCAACCAGGTTGCAATACAAGGCGTCAAAGTAAAGCGGGTGACGCCTGAAGGCCTGCGACAGGCTGGTGCCGGTTTCAACGTCGCCACGGATGTCATTGAGAAGTTTTGTCACGCGTGGGTTGGTCGAACCCCGAGCGACGATGTCAAACGACTGCAGCAAGGGCACGCCGGCACGCATCATGGTGGCCAACTGGCGCGTGAACACGGCGATGTCCTTGGGCTTGACCGCACTGCCGCCTGAGACGCGGCGCTTGCGCACCTTTTGTACCAGGATGCCCTGGCGGCGCAGGCTGGCGCTCACCACGGCTTCACCGCCCGCACGCATTTCGCCGCGGACAATCTTGCCGGACTTGTCCTTACCTTCCCATTCGTAGACGGTTTCTTGCGGTTTCTTTGCAGCGCTGACAGTCATGTGTTGCTCCGTGTTCTTGTCGGTTCAGGGCCGGGCCTACTCGTTGGTCACCGCGATGACCTCTTCGAGCGTGGTGACCCCCGCCTTGACCTTGATCAGGCCAGACTGCCGCAAATCACGCACGCCTTCGCGTTGCGCTTGCTTGGCAATGTCCATGGCCGTGCCTTGGGTGAGGATGATGCGCTGGATCTCCTCGGTGATGGGCATGACCTGGTAAAGACCTGATCGCCCTTTGTATCCGTTGTTGCAACTTGAACAACCCACAGCCCTGTAGGGCTTCCAGTTGCCTTGCAATTGCTCGTCGGTGAAGCCAGCTTTGAGCATGGCCTCGCGCGGGTATTCGGTCGGTGCTTTGCAGTTCTCACACAGCTTGCGAGCCAGGCGTTGCGCCGTGATCAGGATGACCGACGAGGCGATGTTGAATGGCGCCACGCCCATGTTCATCAAGCGGGTCAAGGTGGTGGGCGCGTCATTGGTGTGAAGGGTGGACATCACCATGTGGCCGGTTTGGGCTGCCTTGATGGCGATGTCGGCCGTTTCCAGGTCGCGGATTTCACCCACCATGATGATGTCTGGGTCTTGTCGCAGGAAGGACTTGAGCGCAACGGCAAAGGTCATCCCCGCCCGGTCGTTCACGTTGACCTGGTTGATGCCCGGCAGGTTGATTTCAGCCGGGTCTTCCACCGTGGCGATGTTCACGCCTGGTTGGTTCAAGATGTTCAGGCAGGTGTAGAGCGACACGGTCTTGCCCGAGCCCGTGGGGCCCGTGACCAGCACCATGCCGTAAGGCCGCACGATGGCTGCCATCAGGCGGTCTTTCTCGTCCTTCTCATAGCCCAGGGCCTCAATGCCCAACTTCGCGCTGGACGGATCCAGAATCCGGATCACGATCTTCTCGCCGAACAAAGTCGGCAAGGTGCTGACCCGGAAGTCGATGGCCTTGGAGCCGAACTTCATCTTCATGCGGCCGTCTTGCGGCACGCGTTTTTCGGCGATGTCCAGCTTGGAGATCACCTTGATGCGCGAGGCCAGCTTGTCTTTGATGGCAATGGGCGGTTGCGTGACTTCGCGCAACTCACCGTCCACCCGAAAACGCACACGGTAGTTGTATTCGTAGGGCTCGAAGTGCAGGTCGGATGCGCGGGCGTTGATGGCATCGATCAGCATTTTTTGAAGG
>JBEANX010000246.1:0-5370 GCA_041165245.1 Pseudomonadota bacterium | reverse complement strand
TGCCATCGTCTGATGGGCGCTTGAGTGCAGCCTGGATGGCTTCATCCAGTGCCGCCAGTTGTGTCTTGAGTGAAGCGTCCAACGAGGGCGTGGCCTCGACCTCGTGCTGAACGCGTCGCAGCAATGCTTTGAGTTCAGAGGCGTGCATGGCGGTCTCCTGTGATGGGTTCTGCCCATTCTGCGCTCAGGTTGGCCACTTGTCCTGCGGGCTTGCACCTGCCTCTGACCCCTCCAGGCCTCAGAGCTTGACGCCGCCCATCATTTGCCCACGGTGCTCGCGGTAAAGGCGCAGCACCCATTCAATCGTAGGGCGGCCTCGCCAGGGTGCCGTGGCGTCTTTCATGGCCTGCTTGTAGTGCGCATCGCCATAGACCGGGTGCTCCGTGGGGCAGGCAATGGGGGCCAACAGCGCCGCGGCCGTGATGTCCGCCACAGAGAAACGATCGCCGACCAGGAAGTTGCGGCCGTCCTTGAGGCGTTCGTCCAGCCAACGCACTTCGGCTTCGATGCGCTCTTCAGCCCGCAGTCCGGCCTTGGCATTGATCTTCAATTTACGGCAAAAGCCCCAGCGGATCAGCGGGTAGCCCAGGCGGATCAAACGAGCTTGCGCAGGCGTGGCGTGGTCTGTCCACAGCTTGACGATGTGTGCATCTGCCTTGCCAAAGCTGCGCACGTACAGCAGGCGCGCCACGTCCTTGCCGATGGCGTTGAAGCGTTGTTCCACAGCGCGCATGTCCGCCGCGTGCGCAGGGGGGAGCAAGGCGTCGATGCGGTGCTGCTGGTTCAACCAGTCCAAAATGCGCGGGCTGTCCTGAACCGATTCACTGGCTGAAGCCAAGACGGGCAGGGTGGTTTGCCCCCGCCGGCCCATCTTCAAAGCAGGCAGCATGTGAAAGACCGGGCTCATGCATTGCTCGCGGTAGGGCACCTTCGAGACATCCAGCGTCCAGCGGATCTTCTCGCTGTAGTGCGACATCGCAAAGGTGTACAGCGTGAGTGGCGTGTGAGGCGTGGTGCTTCGAGGCGCGTTCATGCAGCCGCCTTCACAGCGCGGACGCGGTAGCCCAAGCGCGGGAAGTGCACATGCACCACGCCGCATTGCCCGTTGCTGACCTTCACCGTGACGCGCTCAGCGCTCAGGGCCACCAGTTCACCTTCGACGCTGGTGCCGTGGCCGAGCATCTCGGGGGCGATGCTGACGCGTTGGCCTGCTTGCAAGCCCGTGGCGTCAGCCTGCACCGCATCAGCGGGCAAAGCACGTGGTGTGCTGTTGCGCGCCAAGGCCAAAGCTTCGTCGGCACCCATGTCGGAGAACTGCCCGCGGCCAAAGCCCTTCATGCGCAGCATCCAAGTCGAGATCAGCGGGAAGGGTTTGAAGTCAAAGCCGCCATTGCCCAGGAACCACAGCGTCGAATAGAGCGTGAAATCGCCGCCGGAGGGCGCGCTGCCGTTGATGAACTCGCGGCCCGCCAAGGCTTGCTCGACCCAAGCCAGCTGCAGTTTGAGCTCTTGCGCTGCCAGGGGCACAGCTGCTTTGAGGGCGCCTCGCTCCAACGGGCCGCCCCGCAGCGCCGCGCGGTCGGCCAGGAGTTCGTCGGGCAACATGTCGGCCAGGCTGCCAAAGGTGAAGGCCACGGCGCGGCCGAACAGGTTGATGTCCACCCAGTTCTCCAGGAGGCTGGCAAAGCTGCCGGGCAGATCGTGCGCCGCGGGCGAGGGCGCCAGGGCTTCAATCTCATGTGCGATCAGGCGGGTGTCGCAAAACACATCGGCACCCAGTTGCAGGACGGGCACTTTGCGGTAACCGCCGGTCAGCGCGCTCAGGTCAGGCTTGGGAGCGATGCGGGGCACCATCACCGAGCGCCAGCTCAGGTTCTTGTAGCCCAGCAGGGCGCGGATCTTCTCCGCATAGGGCGATTCTTTGTAGTGGTGAAAGACGATGTCGGTCATCAATGCTCCTGTTAGGCCGGGTGATTGTGCGGATGCCAGCGCGCTCCTAGAATTGTCGTGATGGACATCTTTGATGCTGATCATGACAAAAACAGTGCTTGATGTGCCCCTGGAGGCACAAGTGCCCGTGAAACGCGTGGCTGTATTGGTGTGCCCGCAGCACAGCTTGGCCAGCGTGGCCCTGGTGATGGATGCTTTTCGCATGGCCAATCAACTGCCAGGTGGGGTTCGCTTTGCGCTGACGCGTGTGAGCGAAGACGGCCAAGCGGTGAACCACGCGGACGGCCGTCTGGTCATTGACGCAGGCCCCGAGGCCCTGTCACACATGGATCTGGTGGTCGTGCCGTCCTTGTGGACTGAGGGTGAGGGGGCCGTCGAACATAACCCGCGCCTGGTTCAAGGCCTTCGCGAGCTTCCGCCTTCGGTCTTGCTGGCGGCTTTCTGCTCTGGCGCCTACTTGGTGGCGGCCGCAGGGCGGTTGGACGGCCGCCGCGCCACCACGCATTGGCTCTTGTCCAAAGGCCTGGCGCGGCGCTACCCGCTGGTGGAGGTCGACCCAGCGCTCAATCTCACACACGACGGCGGCGTGATCTGCTCGGGCGGTTCTTTGGCTGCCATCGATGGCTGTCTGTATGCCGTGCAGCAACTGGCGGGGCGCCAGGTGGCGCGACAGCTCTCACGCTTGCTGGTGACCGACCTGCAACGCGGGCCGCAAACTCGCTTCATGCCGCCTGCAGGCATGCGCAGGCACAAGGATGGGGAGGTTCAGTGGCTGCAGGCCCACATGGCCGAGAACTTGGCCGAGCCTTTGAGCCTGGGGCAATTGGCGCAAGCGGTGCACATGACCGTGCGCACGCTGCAGCGTCGCTTCGTGGCGGCCACTGGCGTCACGCCCATGGCTTACCTGCAAACCCTGCGCATGGAGGCCAGCCAAGACTTGTTGGCCAGCGAGCGACTCAGCGTGGTCGAAGTGGCAGCGCAAGTGGGCTACCAGGACCGTGTCGCCTTCGGGCGCCTGTTCAAAAAAACCACCGGCATGACACCCGCCGCCTTTCGGCAACAGCAGGCTCACAACACGGCGGTTTGATGGGGTGGCTGATCAGTGAATGTGATCAGCCCGGCACATCAGTGCGTGCGACGGCGAGGGGCGCCACCGCCACCTGGGCCACGCGTTTCGATGTGGCGGAAGGTGATGCGACCCTTGTTCAGGTCGTAGGGCGAGAGTTCGAGCGAGACCTTGTCACCGGCCAGGATGCGGATGTGGTGCTTCTTCATCTTGCCCGACGTGTAGGCAATCAGTTGGTGGCCGTTGTCCAGCGTCACGCGAAAGCGTGAGTCAGGCAGCACTTCGTGAACAACACCCTGCATCTCGATCAGTTCTTCTTTGGCCATGCGCTCGGTCTCCGGTAAGCATTCAGGTTGTCCCGGCGATCCATTTTGATCTTCGGGTCAGTAAGGGTGCAAGCGGGTCGGCGCGGTCAAAACCGTGCCAGCCGCTCGCGGTGTGTGGTAAAGCTGTCAAGCTTCGAACCCATGAGGGTACCACGTTGCACCCCTGCTTGTCACCCCAGCTCGCCAAGCCCCCCCATGACATGGCTGAAACCGCCATCCACATAGGTGATTTCGGCGGTCACGCCTGCGGCCAGGTCTGACAACATGAAGGCGGCCACATTGCCCACATCCTCAACCGTCACATTGCGACGCAGCGGGGCGTTTTCTTCCACCACGCTCAAAATCTTGGAGAAGCCTTTGATGCCCGATGCAGCCAGCGTCTTGATGGGCCCGGCTGAAATGCCGTTCACACGGATGCCCTTGGGCCCCAGGCTGGCGGCGGTGTAGCGCACGGAAGCCTCCAGCGAGGCCTTGGCCAGGCCCATGGTGTTGTAAGCCGGCACGATGCGCTCGGCACCCAGGTAGCTCAATGTCAACAGGGCAGCTCTGTCGTTCAAGTAGGGCAGGGCAGCCTTGGCCATGGCCGGGAAGCTGTAGGCAGAGATGTCATGGGCGATGCGAAAGCCCTCGCGCGACAGGCCTTCCAGGAAATCGCCTGCGATGGCTTCGCGGGGCGCAAACCCGATGGAGTGCACGAAGCCATCCAGCTTGGGCCAGGTCTTGGCCAAGTCAGCGAACATGGCGTCGATCTGCTCGTCGCTGCTCACATCGCAGTCAAAGATCAGCTCGGAGTTGAACTCCTTGGCAAAATCCGTGATGCGGTCCTTGAAGCGCTCGCCCACATAGCTGAATGCCAGTTCGGCGCCTTCGCGTTGGCAGGCCTTGGCAATGCCATAGGCAATGGAACGGTTGGACAGCAGTCCGGTGATCAGCAAACGTTTGCCGGCGAGAAAGCCCATGGGGTCTCCAAAGAGGTGCTCAAACAAGGTGTGGATTCTGGCATGAGGTGCCCCTTCAACAGAATTTGGGCCCCTGGGCTTGCTGCGGCTCATTCCTCAGGGTAAAATCCGTGTTTGGCTCAAATAGCAGATCGCAATCGGCGCACCCACTGGTGCTATCGCTTGTGATTTGGCTTGGTTTGGCACGTCTCGTATTGGCTATGGGCGGAGGAATCCGGCCCATTTTTTTTGATTTTTTCACTTTGACGATTTTGATGTGGCGGCGCTGCTTCCTGATGTGAAGGGAGCGCTGTGTGTGTCAGAGGCGGCTTCGAGAGGGCGATTGGAACTGGATGAGTGGGTTGAACGCGAGCAAGACGATTGAAGAGACCGTGACCGGTTTGGGTTACGAGGTGGTGGACTGCGAACGCAGCGCCCAGGGTTTGTTGCGCGTGTACATCGACCGCTTGCCCGGCCAGGCCTACGATCAGCCCAGTGAGTTCGTCACTGTTGAAGACTGTGAAAAAGTCACCCGCCAGCTGCAATACACGCTGGAAGTGGCCAATGTGGATTACGCCCGGCTGGAAGTGTCTTCCCCCGGGCTCGACCGCCCCCTGACGACCCCCGAGCACTACGTGCGTTTCGCGGGCCTGGAGGTCGAGATCACCCTCAAGATGCCCTTCCAAGGGCGCAAGAAATACAAAGGCGTGCTTGAAAACGTGCCTGCTGCTGAAGGCGTGGCAGATGCCCAGCCTTCCTGGCAGGTGGTGTTCAAGCAAGGCGAAGGCAAGAACGCCGTCGAGCAGGCGTTGGGATTCACGCTCGATGAAGTCCGCGAGGCGCGCTTGGTGCCCGTGGTTGATTTCAAAGGGCGGGGCCGCAAGGCCGCTGACAAGGCAGCCCTGGATGTGCCCGGCGATGAAGCTCAGGAACTCGGAGATCAAAACAAATGAACCGTGAACTGTTGATGTTGGTCGACGCCATCTCCCGCGAGAAAAGCGTGGAGCGTGACGTGGTGTTTGGCGCCGTTGAATTGGCGCTGGCTTCGGCCACCAAGAAGCTCTACCCCGGTGAGGTGGACATTCGCGTG
>JBEANX010000245.1:0-2965 GCA_041165245.1 Pseudomonadota bacterium | reverse complement strand
GGTCGAGGTGGACGACACCCCGCGCAATGGCCGCGCCCATTTGTTGTCGTTTGACTCGGTGCCCGCCTGGTCGGACAAACAAAACCTCAGCTCACAAAGCTACCCCTGGGTCGACCTGTGCCTGGCACACGTGGACAAGCACGACCCGCTGGCCCTGCGAGCCGAACTGAGCCGGGGCCTGCTGCAACTGGGCCTGTCGCGCTTCATTGCCGAGCTGGCCACGCCCATGCTCACGGCCATTGGCAACGGCTGGCTGCGCGGGCGTTTTCAGATCTTCCAGGAACATTGGGTGAGCCATTACCTGCAGCAGGCGCTGCATGGGGCGATCCAGTCCTTCCCGGTGCCACAGGGCGTGGCCTCACCCCGCGTGCTGCTGTCGACCTTGCCCGGTGAGCACCACAGCCTGGGCCTGCTGATGGTCGAATCATGGCTGTGCTTGGAAGAAGCGCTGCCCATCAACCTCGGACCACAAACACCCTTGTGGGACTTGGTGCACGCCGCACAGAGCTGCCAGTGCGATGTGGTCGCCCTGAGCTTTTCGCCCCATGCCTCGCCCCAACTCGTGCAGGACGGCCTGACCGACCTGCGTGCCAAGCTGCCCAGCCGCATCGAGCTGTGGGCCGGCGGCAGCCACCCCATCTTGCAGCGCAAGCCGCCCGAAGGCGTGGTGGTGCTCAACGACATGTCGAGCCTGAGCTCGGCCGTGGCGGTCTGGCGGGCACGCCATGCAGGCAACCGATGATGCGACCTGGCCATGGCCCCGCAAATCGATGTGGCCATGGCGAAATGCCCATCCAAATTGTCATGAACTGCGTATAAGCTGAATGGATCCGGGGCGGGTCCACACCCATGCCGGGTTTCCACTGGAGGCACGTATGTCCATGCTTTACCCTGAATTGTTCAAGCAACTCGAGTCCGTTCGTTGGAACATGGACACCGACATCCCTTGGGACAAGTTTGACGCCAGCCAGCTCACCGACGAGCAGGCCCGCACCATCAAGATGAACGCCATCACCGAGTGGGCCGCCTTGCCCGCCACGGAGATGTTCCTGCGCGACAACCGCGACGACAGCGACTTCTCGGCCTTCATGAGCGTGTGGTTCTTTGAAGAGCAAAAGCACTCCCTCGTGCTGATGGAATACCTGCGCCGCTTCCGCCCCGACATGGTCCCCACCGAAGAAGAGCTGCACGAGGTTCGCTTCGAGTTTGACCCTGCCCCTGCGCTGGAAACCCTCATGCTGCACTTTTGCGGCGAGATCCGCCTGAACCACTGGTACCGCCGCGCCGCCGAATGGCACAGCGAGCCCGTGATCAAGGCCATCTACGAGACCCTGGCCAAGGACGAAGCCCGCCACGGCGGCGCCTACCTGCGCTACATGAAGCGCGCCTTGAACAAGTTTGGCGACGAAGCCCGCGCGGCGTTCTCCAAGGTGGGCGTGCTCATGGCCAGCGCCCGCCGCACGGCGCAAGCCTTGCACCCGACCAACCTGCATGTGTCGGAAAAGCTCTTCCCGCGCGACACCATCCAATCGCGCCTGCCCGACCCGAAATGGCTCGAAGACTGGCTGGACCGCCAGATCCAGTTCGATGCCGTGTGGGAGACCAAGGTGGTTGACCGCATCTTGCACAACCTGAGCTTGCTGATGGACCGCAGCTTCACCTCGGTGCAAGACCTCAACCGCTTCCGCAAGGACATGTCGCGCCTGGTGGCGGAAAACCCCAAGGCGCAGGTGGCCTGAGCGGCTTTCCTGGTGTCCCTAGTTCTTGGGACACCCCCCTAAGACGAAGACTTTCTGGGGTCGACGGGGCCCCTGCCTCTGCTCATACTGAGTTCACGTGCCCGTGTTCAACGGGCCCACAACTCACCGATGACTTTGAGCGGAGTACCCACGCATGCAGATGCACACCCGGTCAGCGCACGCGCTGATGTCCTTCAAGCTGATCACCCTGGCGGCCATGTTGGCCCTGGGCGCACACAGCGCACAAGCCCAAAACGGCAGCAACACCAGCAGCAGCGCCGACGAGCAATACCGCCTGGGCCTGTACCAACGCGAAACCGGCGAGCCTTATTCAGCCATCGAGACGCTTGAAAGCCTGCTCAATGGCAACCCCACGCTCAACCGTGCTCGCATTGAGTTGGCCGTGGCCTACTACCGCACCCTGAACTACGCCAAGGCCAAGTCCGAGGCAGCCCGGGTGCTGGCCGACCCCAAGACGCCTGAGGCCGTGCGCTTGTCGGTGAGCAGCTTCGTCAAACAGATGGAGCTGGAGGAAGCCGCTGCCCAGGGTTCGTCCAGCAAGTTCGAGCCCTTCGTGTCGGCGGGCCTGCTGTACGACACCAACGTCAATGCGGGCCCTGACAACGCCTTGCTGGGCGCCACGGCCTTTGGCGTGCTGACCCTCAACAACGATTCGCTGGCCAAGTCTGACTGGGGCCACCAGCTGCAAGCCGGCGTCAACCACACTTGGCAACGACCTGAGCCCGTGCGAATGGGCCAATCGACCGGACGCTTCGTGTGGAACAGCTCCGCCAGCATCTTCCACAAGGGCTACAACCAGTACACCGCGAACAACCTCACCGTGCTCACCGTGTCCACCGGCCCCGGCCTGATCCTGGGCAGCGGCTGGCGTGGCAACGTCAACTTCGAGTTGGACGACATCCAGCTCGGCGGTGACAAGCTGGGTCTGTACACCTCCATCAGCCCCTCCAGCACCTGGCGCATCGGCTCGGGCGGTGAGCTGACGGTCGACGGCCAGTGGGTCAAACGCGACTTCTCGCGCAACGTGGACCAAGGCCGAGACAGCATCTACAAGCAGCTGAGCGTGAGTTACGGCCAGCTGGTGTGGCGCAACCGCGTGTCCGTCCAAGGCGGCTTGCGCTACTTTGACGAGAACGCACAGCTTGACCGCTTCAGCAACTTTGGGACCGAGGTGTTTGTGGGCGCCCGCGCCCGCGCTTGGGAAA
>JBEANX010000244.1:0-3258 GCA_041165245.1 Pseudomonadota bacterium | reverse complement strand
CGCGCAGTGCTTTGAAGACTGCGACGACTTCATGCTGGGCAACGCAGTGCTGGTAGCCCCGGTGGTGGAGCAGGGCGCGACGACGCGCACGCTGTATTTGCCGAAAGCGGGGACGGATTGGTTTGACTTCTACGACGGTACGCGCTTTACGGCGGGCCAGTGGCACACGGTGAATGCCCCGCTGGGCCGCTTGCCGCTGTTCGTGCAGGGCGGTGTGCCGATTGCGTTGGAAGGCAGGACGCTACTGTATTGATAGCGCTCTATGGCCTATTGACGCTGACATGCGGCGGTTTTTGCCCAAAAACTACTCGTAAACCTCAGCCTCAGGGTCGGTAGCCTCCAGCTCATAGCTGGCGGCCAGCATGGCCAGGCGGCCTATCACGCCGTACATGTAAAAGCGGTTGGGGGCGCTGGCGCCGGGCTTGACGCCGGGCTGGGGCAGGTGGGTGCTCTCGGCGAAGGCCAGGGGCACAAAGCTGGATCCGGGGGCGTTCAGGTTTTCGTCCACACCGCGCTCGGCGTGCACGCGGTAGAAGCCGCCCACCACGTAGCGATCCATCATGTACACCACGGGCTCGGCCACGGCGTCGTTCATGCGTTCGTTGGTCAGCACGCCTTCCTGGATGATGACGTCGCTCACCGTTTGCCCGTCTTTGATTACGCTCATTTTGTTGCGCGTTTTGCGGTTGAGAGCGTCCAGATCTTTCACGTCGCGCACGGTCATGATCCCCATGCCGTAGGTGCCGTTGTCGGGCTTGACGATGACAAAAGGCTTTTCGTTGATGCCGTACTCTTTGTACTTGCGGCGGATTTTTGTCAGCAGGGCATCAACCTGGGCTTGCAGGCCCTCGGTGCCACTGTCTTCCTGGAAGTCGACGTCGTCGCACACGGCGTACATGGGGTTGATCAGCCAAGGGTCCATGCCCAGCAGCTTCGAGAACTTCTTGGCCACTTCCTCATAGGCCTTGAAATGCTGGCTCTTGCGGCGCAGGCCCCAACCGGCATGGATGGGTGGCAGCAGGTACTGCTCATGCAAGCCTTGCAAGATCTCTGGCGTGCCAGCTGACAAATCGTTGTTCAGCAAGATGGTGCAGGGGTCGAAGTGCTTCAGGCCCAGGCGGTGGCGGGTGCGAACCAACGGCTCCAAGGTGAGCGTCTCGCCGTCGGGCAGGTTCAAGGTGGTGGGCTCGGTGATCGTTTCATCGAGCGTGCCCAGGCGCACGTTCAGGCCCGCCACGCTGAAGATCTGGATCAGGCGCGCCACGTTCATCAGGTAGAAGGCGTTGCGCGTGTGCTGCTCGGGGATCAGGAGCAGGTTCTTGGCCTCGGGGCAGATTTTCTCGATGGCGGCCATGGCAGCTTGCACGGCCAGGGGCAGCATCTCGGGTGTGAGGTTGTTGAAGCCGCCGGGAAAAAGGTTGGTGTCCACTGGGGCCAGCTTGAAGCCGGCGTTGCGCAGGTCAACCGAGGTGTAGAACGGCGGCGTGTGCTCCATCCATTCCAGGCGGAACCAGCGCTCGATGGCCGGCACCGACTCCAGCATGCGCTGCTCCAGCTCGTTGATGGGGCCAGTCAGTGCGGTGATGAGGTGGGGAACCATGTTGGCGTTGCAGCAGCGTTGTCAGGAGCATTGATTGTAGGAAGGTTGGCCCCTTCGTGCCTGCGCCATGCTTCACCACCACATGCGCATGGTGTCAGTTCAATGATTGCAGATATTGAAACAATATGTCGGCAATTGTCGCGTTTGATTATTTTTGAGGGTGTTTCTCATGGTTATTGCTGACATGGGTATTACCCATGTTTTGATTTAGGTGGAATCCCTTTCCCTCGTGGGAGGGATTTGGTTCATCGCAAAGATATTTCTAAACTGGTGACGCAGAAAAAATCTGCACTTAAACCAAAGGGAAACAAAATGCGTAGAAACATTCTCAAAGCAGTTGCCTGTGCCTCCTTGCTGGCATTGACTGGCCTGGCTCAAGCGGCCAGCGTCACCCTGACCCCTGGCTCCGCCCAGACCACGGTGCTTCAAGACCCCGCAGGCTCAGGCCGCACCGTGACCTTGTCCTTGCCGGGTGGTGGCACATCTCATTTTGAATTCAGCAACGGCACAGGCACTGTGGGTGGCCTCCCGGCTGACCCAATGGATGTCAATGGCTTTGTGGGCGTTGCCAATGTATTCAACAGCAAGGTGACCAGCCAGGGTGCTTCGATCGTCAACGAAAAGTCGATCAACGACTCGACTGGTACGCCCGGCCGCGTGTTCATCAGCGTGGACGCCAACATTGCCTCGGCCAAGTTTGATAACACCACAGGCCTCATCGCTTCTTTGTCGAGCAACACCTCCTTCACGATCACCAACCCCAGCCTCAAAGGCTTGAGCAGCGGTGGGACCACCACCTTCAAGAACATCAAAGTCGACTTGGCCAGCAAGACGGTTTATGCCGATCTGGTCATGACTTACAACGTGGTGAACTCAGCCACCCGCGTCACGACGCCCACCACATCCACGCTGGCCAACGTGGCCGTGTGGAATTTCGACAAGGTGCAAGGTCCGGCCACGATCCCCGTGGCCGCCCTGGTCACGGGCAACACGGCGCAGATCAAAGCGCTTGGCTATGAGGTTTTGCCCAATGGCCACAATGGTCTGGACTACAGCGCCACCATCAAGGTGTCGAACCTGCGGGT
Organism: Pseudomonadota bacterium; assembly: GCA_041165245.1. GTDB lineage: Bacteria > Pseudomonadota > Gammaproteobacteria > Burkholderiales > Burkholderiaceae_C > Aquabacterium. The sequence goes on along the minus strand of JBEANX010000244.1, from coordinate 573 downwards.
GACCAATGCCGGTTTGACCGCTCTGAGCCAAGGCTTTGGTGCCAATGCAAACCCCACGGGCAAGATGGCTCTGGCGTCTGTCAACGGTGAAACCGACGGCTGGGGGTCCATCATTCTGACCAACAGGCTGTCGACCACCTTGCCTCAGTGTTCGTTCTGATGCAGCCATGAGGCCGCCGGTGGTGCTCGGCCACCGACGCCACATGCAAAAAGGGCTGCCAGTGGCAGCCCTTTTTCATGGGCACCCCAGGCGGGGTGCCAGCTCGTATCACATCACTTGTGATACGCGGTTTCGCCGTGCGAGGTGATGTCCAGACCTTCGCGCTCTTCCTCTTCAGGAACACGCAGGCCGATCACCAGGTCAACGATCTTGAAGGCGATCACGGAGACCACAGCCGACCAGACCACCGTCACGGCCACCGCCTTGGCTTGCACCAGGACTTGCGAGCCGATCGAGTAGGCGTCAGGAGCGATCATGGCCACGGTCGTCCAGTCTGCGACAGCCGAAGGGCCGCCCAGGTTGGGCGAGTTGAACACGCCGGTCAGCAGGGCACCCAGGATGCCGCCCACGCC
>JBEANX010000243.1:0-2819 GCA_041165245.1 Pseudomonadota bacterium | reverse complement strand
CCTCATTGGCAGGACGGGCAAAAACGGGGCGGCGCTCTTTCACGTCACCCTGGTAGTGGCCGGGGAAGAACATCAGCGCCCGGTTGGCGGCTTCCAGCGACTGGTCGCGGCGCAGCACCACCGCGTCGAAGCCGGTGCGTTGCATCAGCAGCATCATGTCCACCAGCACGTCGCCCGTGGCGCGGATCTCGCCGGCAAAACGGAACCGCTTGCGCAGGATGTGGGCCTGCGTGTAGGCGCGACCGTCCGTCCACTTTGGGAAGTTCAACACCACCAGAGACAGCTTGGCCGTGTCTGCTTCCAGTGTCTCGATGTCGGTGTCATTGGGTAGGATCACGCCCACGGCCTTGTCAGCGGGCCAGTTCTCGCGCACGGCGTGCCACTGAGCCAGCGTCAACAGGCTGTTGCTCTTGACGGGTGGGTGTGACTGCGGGCCGTCTTCGCCGCCCACGGTGTGCCATTGGTCGTGATGGGTGTCGATGAATTTCATAATGTCTAGTCCTTTCACGCAGGCTCAGGCAGCTTTGGCGGTGGAGCGACGAACAGCGTTGGCCGCGGCCTTGAACGGGTCCAAGCCGATGCGCTTGACGGTGTCGACAAACTTTTCGTTGGCGGCGCGCTCGCCCTTGTAGGTCTCGATCACAGCTTCGATCACGTCCGAGACTTCATCGGCTGCAAACGAGGGGCCGATCACCTTGCCCGCCACGCTGGCGGGCGCATGGTCGGAGCCGTCCGAGCCACCCAGGGTGACCTGGTACCACTCGGTGCCGTCTTTGTCGACGCCCAGGATGCCGATGTGGCCCGTGTGGTGGTGGCCGCAGGAGTTGATGCAACCCGAGATGTGCAGGTCGATCTCGCCGATGTCATACAACTCGTCGAGGTCTTGATAACGCTCGATCAGGTCATTGGCAATCGGGATGGAGCGGGCATTGGCCAGGGCGCAGAAGTCGCCACCTGGGCAGGCGATCATGTCGCTCAGCAAGCCGATGTTGGCTGAAGCCAGTGTGGCCGCCTTGGCCGCTTGCCACAGGGCAAACAGTTCTTCCTCACGCACGAAGGGCAGCAGCACGTTCTGGTCGTGCGTCACGCGCAGCTCGCCGCAGCTGAACTGGTCGGCCATGTCGGCGATCAGGTCCATTTGCGAGTCGGTCACGTCGCCTGGGGCCTGGCCCACGCGCTTCACCGAGAGGTGCACGTTTTTGTAGCCCTGCACCTTGTGGCCGCGCACATTGCGCTCCAACCACTTGCTGAACTGGGTCTTGTCGGCATCACTCGCATCGGTGGGCAATCCATTGCCAGCGGGCACATAGGCCTTCACGGCAGCGGGGAAGTCAAAGCCCACGTTCACGCGGTCGAACTCGGCCTGAGGGATCAGGTGGGCAGCGCCGTCGACGTCACGCGTCAGGATGTCATTGAACTCGGCGTTGACCTGGTCAAAAAACTTTTGGCCTTCGGCCTTGACCAAGATCTTGATCCGGGCCTTGTACATGTTGTCTCGGCGGCCAAAGCGGTTGTAGACCCGCACGATGGCTTCGATGTAGACCAGGATCTGCTGCCAAGGCACGAAGGCGTTGATGACCGTGCCCGTGATGGGCGTGCGGCCCATGCCACCACCCACGATGACCTTGAAGCCCACTTCACCCGCATCGTTTTTGAGCAGTTGAAGGCCGATGTCGTGCCAGTAAATGGCGGCGCGGTCTTCCTTGGCGCCGCTCACGGCGATCTTGAACTTGCGTGGCAGGAAGGCGAACTCAGGGTGCAGGGTCGACCACTGGCGCAAGACTTCGCAATAAGGGCGCGCGTCGATGATTTCGTCTTCAGCCACACCCACCATGGCGTCGGCCGTGATGTTGCGGATGCAGTTGCCCGAGGTCTGGATGCCGTGCATGTTGACTTCGGCCAGCAGGTCCATCACGTCAGCGGCTTGCGGAAGGGGGATCCAGTTGTACTGAACGTTCTGGCGCGTGGTGAAGTGGGCGTAGCCACGGTCGTACTCACGGGCGATGCGGGCCAGCTGGCGCACTTGAGCCGACGACAGCTCGCCGTAAGGCACGGCCACGCGCAGCATGGGCGCATGGCGCTGCACGTACCAGCCGTTTTGCAGGCGCAAGGGGCGAAACTCTTCGTCGCCCAGCTTGCCCGCCAGGTTGCGCTCGAGCTGGTCGCGGAACTGCGCCGCACGTTGGCGGACGAACTGTTTGTCAAATTCGGTGTACTGGTACATGGTGCATCGTCCGGGGAGGATGGGATGTGCTTCTCAGCGCATCAGAAAAACGCGTTTCCACTCAGTGGAAAGCCTTGTACAAATTGTAGGTGCTGGTCACCGAGATGGTGGTGCCCACCAGGGCCAGCAGGACTTTGGTGTTCAAACGTCGGGTGAGCATGGCGGCAAATGGCGCAGCAAACAAGCCGCCCACCACCAGGCCAGCCACGATGGGCCACGGGCCTTCTTCCACCAGGGTCGCAAACACCATGGCGCTCACGAAGGTCAGGAAGAACTCAGCCAGGTTCACCGAGCCGATGGTGGTGCGAGGGTCTTGGCCCGTGCCGACCAGGGTCGTGGTCACCACGGGGCCCCAGCCGCCACCGCCCACGGCGTCCACAAAGCCGCCAAACAGGCCCAGCTTGGCCACGTGCTTGGGTTCTTCGCGACGCGGCTTGATGGTGCGGAAGATCTTGCTGATGATGTAAAGGCCCATCAAGAACAGGTAGGCCGCCACGTAGGGCTTGATGGCCTTGCCATCCATGCTGGACACCACGTACGCGCCCAAAATGGCGCCCGCCATCCCTGGCAGCAGCAGCTTGAGGAACAGGTTCTT
>JBEANX010000242.1:0-2791 GCA_041165245.1 Pseudomonadota bacterium | reverse complement strand
CCACTGTGGCGGGCACCCTCACCGGCACCACAGATGTGGTCTTTGCGGGCAAGTCGGGCAAGAACCATGCGCACTCTGGCGTGCAGAGTGGCCCGCAGCAGTCTGGTGCGCCTGTTTGAAGCCTGGCGTGACCTTGCTGGCCTGGGCTTGATGGACGGGTGGTGAAGCACTTCACCACGACCTGCAGGGGGCATTGCTTGAGACTTCAAGCATGCTCGATATCGCCACCCGCCCATCCCCATCGACCGGACAAGCCGCCATTGGTTTGCCGTTCGACTGGCAGTTGGTGCCGCCCACGCAGGCGGTTGACCACCCCTGGCATGCCTATGCCGTATCGACCGGCGTGCCGGAGCACTATGCTGATGTGCTGGCGGTTTACGCCATCAGCCTGGAAGACACCCTTCACACCGCGATCACGCTGAGCCTGTTCACGGATCGGCGTGCCCGCGATGATGAGGCGTTGCCCTACGGGGCGCTCGACCGTCGCGGTTGGGTGGGTGCTGAGTTCTTGGGTGATGTGACGGACTGGTGGGGCTCGGCCTTCTGGCTGCTGTACGTCAGCAAGAGCGACACCGACATCCTGGAGCGTGCCCGCTTTGCGGCTCAAGAGGCGCTGGCCTGGCTGGTTTCGACCGGCGTGGCCAGCCGGGTGGAGGTGGAGGCGCTGTGGGTGGCTGATGACCGTTTGGCCATTCGCCCGCGCATCTTTCAAGGCAGCCTGGCCAGCCCGGTTTACGACGTGCTCTGGGGCACGACGATCCGTCGAGGGGGTGCGTGATGGTGGCCGCACTGAACGTTCCCATTCCGACCATTGCCGAGGCCACGCAGAACGCAGCCCGGCTGCTTCAGCAGTCGCTGGCGATGGCTCAACAAGCCGCTGGTGTGTCGTCGGCTGGGCTGTCGGCCATGGACATCGAGTTGGCCAGGTCGAACATCAAAGCCCTGGCCTTCGTGCAGGGGCTGGGCGTGCATGGTGCCTATCGCTACCTGCGCGACTTCATCGCACGCCAGGCCGTGCCCATTTGGTCGGCAGGTGAGTTCCTGGACGGCTGGCTGGCCAGCTATGGCATGAGCCGCAAGCAGGCCCAGGCGGCAAGCGGGCCGCTGACGGGCACAGGCATCGCAGGCACGACGTTGGCAGCAGGTACCCTGTTGCAGTCTGCATCTGGGGCAACCTACACCGTGATCGCCGACGCCGTCGTGGCAGTGGGTGGTGCGCTTGCCGCGTCGGTGGTGGCCACGGTGCCAGGCGTGCTTGGCAACCAGGCCCAGGGCGCCACCTTGACGCTGACGAGCCCTGTGGCGGGCATCGACCCCAGCTTCTTGGTGGCTGCTGGCACCTTGAGTGGTGGCACAGATGTTGAGCAGGACACGGAGGCGGCTTACCGCCTGCAGCAGCGCCTGTCGTATGAGCCCATGGGCGGTGCGCCAGGCGACTACGCCCGCTGGGCGCTGGAGGTGCCTGGCATCACCCGTGCATGGGGCCTGCGCAACCCAGCCGGGCCCACCAGCGCGGGCGTGGTCATCATCGCAGACGCCAATGCGCCCTACGGCCTGCCCACGGCTGGCCAGCGGCAACAGGTCATCGACTACATCACTGACCCTGACCGTGGCCCACCGGATGAGCTGTTCGTGATCATCCCCACGGCCACCCCGATCCACATCAACGTGGTCTTGAACCCCAACACGGCGGCGGTTCGAAGTGGCGTCACAGCGGCTTTGAAGGACTTGTTCTTTCGTGAGTCTGCGCCAGGCGGGAAGATCCCGCACAGCCACCTGATCGAGGTCATCAGCGGCGTGACGGGTGAGTACGACCACTCGTTTGTGAGCCCAGCCATCAGCGTGGGCGGTGTGTTCCAGGCCAGCGGCTACAGCGAGCTGCTGGTGCTGGGCAACATCACCTTTTCTTGACGCCATGACAGCCGAAGCAACCGACAAATACGCCCAGGCACTGGCTGCGGCCTTGCCGACCGGCTTTGCCTGGCCGCGACAGCCTGACTCGGTACTCATGCGGGTGGTGCGAGGGGTGGCCGGATCGCTGGCCGAGCTGGATGACGGCATTCATGAGGTGGTGCGGCAGTGGCAGCCCGCCACCTCGGTGGCACGCCTTGCGGAGTGGGAAGAGGCCACGGGCCTCCCGGATGCGTGCTTCGGGCTCGACCAGAGCGTGGCCCTTCGTCGAAGCCTGCTGCTGCGCCGCCTGCGTGGGCCTGTCCTGCCTCTGAGCAATTCCAGCGCAGCAGCGCCTGGCGTGCTGGTGAGGATCTGCGCAGACCTGGGCTACGTGGCCACCGTGGCCTACAACCGGCCCGCTCGCGTGGGCGTGGCCCGTGTGGGCCGCAGGTTAGGCGCTCTGGATGGGCGGCTGTACATCACGGTGGACACCGGGGCCGTGCCCGCTCGCGTCGGCAAGAACCGCGTGGGTGATCGACTGGTTTACCGAGCCAAGACGGGCAGCGAGTTGGAGTGCTACCTCAAGCACGTGGTGCCCGCTCGGTATCTGCCTGTGGTGATTTTTGTTTAAAGGACTTACGGATGGACTACACCCAAAGTGACAGCTTTGACACGCATGCGGGCACGGGCAACCGCATGCACAACAGCGCGAAGGCCGTGCCTACGCTCATGAATGACAAGGATTTCAACTCTGTCATTTGGAGCCTGATGGAGGTGGTCAAGCAAGCGGGCCTGGCCGGTATGCAGTTTGACCCGGCCACCCCTGGGACGTACACCAAGGTGCGTGATGCCATCTTGACGCTGATGCAGCGCCAAACGCCCAGCAGCTCGGCTGCCG
>JBEANX010000241.1:0-3254 GCA_041165245.1 Pseudomonadota bacterium | reverse complement strand
CAGGACATCGACCTTGAAAGGCGAGCGCATGGCAATGCTGGCCACGAAGCCCACTAACACCAGCAGAAAGACAGCGCCGTAGCCCAACACCCGGGGCCGGGCCACGCGGGACCACATCTTTTTTCGGTCCCAGCCTTGTTCCAAGGCATTGAGGGTCGCGTAGCGGATCAAGCCGCGAGGCGAACCCATCTTGTCCATCACGCTGTCGCACACATCGATGCATGCGGCGCAGCCGATGCACTCGTACTGCAGGCCTTTGCGGATGTCGATGCCCGTGGGGCAAACCTGGACGCACAAGGTGCAGTCGATGCAATCGCCCTGGCCTTTGGTGACGGCGTCCGTGTTACGCGAACGCGAACCACGTGGCTCGCCGCGTTTTTCGTCGTAACTGATGATGAGGGTGTCGCGATCAAACATCGCGCTTTGGAAGCGCGCATAGGGGCACAAGTATTTGCAGACCTGTTCGCGCATGAAACCAGCGTTGCCGTAGGTCGCGAAACCGTAAAAGCCCGACCAGAACAGTTCCCAAGGGCCCATGCCCAGGCTGAACGCCTCTGCCCAAAGCACCTTGATCGGCGTGAAATAGCCCACAAAGGTGAAGCCTGTCCACGCTGACAGAGCGATCCAGGAAGCGTGCTTGCCGCTTTTGCGCCAAACCTTCTCGAAGCTGAAGCCTGATTTGTCAAGCTTCATGCGGCGGCCGCGGTCACCCTCCCAACGGCGCTCAATCCACAAGAAAATCTCGGTGTAGACGGTCTGCGGGCAGGCAAAGCCACACCACACACGGCCGGCCACCGCCGTGAAAAGAAAGAGCCCGTACGCCGAGATGATGAGCAAGCCTGCCAGGAAGATGAAATCCTGCGGGTAGAGCACCAAGTCAAAGAGGTAGAAACGGCGAGTACCCAGGTCAAACAAAACAGCCTGCCGCTGGTTCCAGACCAGCCATGGCAAGCCGTAAAACACCAGTTGCGTGAGGAACACGAAGGCCCAACGCCACTTCATGAACCAGCCCAGCACCTCGCGAGGGTAGATCTTCTCGGTGGCCTTGTAGAGAGACACCGATTCCACATGGGTGCCGCCTGAGGCAAGCGCCTGGATCGGTATGACTCGCCGGGTTGGGGGCGGGTTCTGGCTGGAATCGGTCATCACTTTTCCATCAAAAAACGGTGGCGGGCCCATGCACTTGCACCAGGCCCCTCCACCGTTGTGTTGGCACGTACCCGCAAGGGCTCGCACCGGCCGACTTGGTGTCGGCTTACTTGCTCATGGCCGCTGTCTTGGCAGCCGAAGCTTCTGCAGTTTGCACCACGTTGGACATGCCCCAAACATAAGCAGCCAACACCTTGATCTGCACAGGGGTGTAGCGTTCCTTCTGGGCCGGCATCACGTTCAACTTGCCCTTGTTGACCATCTCCATGATGGCCGCTGCACCCCAACCATGCAACCAAACCTTGTCGGTGAGGTTGGGAGCGCCTACGGCTTGGTTGCCCTTGCCATCTGCACCATGGCAGGCTGCGCAGGCCTTGAACTTTTCACGGCCCAGTTCGGCTGCCAGGTTGTTGTGCGCGCTGCCCGAAAGACTCAGCACGTAGTTGGCGACCTGACGAACTTCTTCGGGCGATCCCACTGCACCGGACATCACAGGCATCTGACCACGGCGACCGTTGGTGAGCGTCTCGATGATCTTCTCGGGCGTGCCACCATGCAACCAGTCCTTGTCGGTCAGGTTGGGGAAGCCCTTGCCGCCTTTGGCGTCGGAGCCATGGCATGCAGCGCAATTGTTCAGAAACAGGCGCTCGCCAATCGCATGGGCCTTCGGGTCACGGGCCAAGTCTTCAACTGATGCGGTCGCGAACTTGGCGTAGACCAAGTCTTCAGTGACCTTGGCCTTCTTGATTTCGTCCTGCAGTTGGCCCACAGCCGACCAGCCCAATGAGCCTTTTCGGTCACCGAGGCCGGGGTAGAGCGCCAAATAAACCACAGCAAAAACCACGGTGATGACGAACAACATCATCCACCAACGGGGCAGCGGGTTGTTCAACTCGCGCAGGTCGCCGTCCCAGACGTGGCCGGTGTCGGCCTGCACATTGCCCTTGTCGTCCTTGATCACCTTGTGCCTGGATGCGCCGATGAGCATAGCCATGCAGTAAACCAAGCCTGCAATCACGATGCCGGAGACAAAGAGCCCCCAGCCGTCATAAAAATCGCTCATGAAGAGCCTCCAATGTCAATCGTCACCGAGGGGCAGCTTGCCTGCCTCCTCGAAATGGGCCTTGTTGTTGCGCGAGTAAACCCACACCACAATGCCCACAAACATGCACAGAGAGACCACCGTCACGACGCTGCGCCACAGTCCTATGTCCATCTCTGACTCCTTTGGTGTTTCGCTGCTTTACTTGACAGCCGTGCCCAGGACCTGCAGGTAGGCGATCAGCGCCTCCTGCTCGGTCTTGTCCTTGACTTCGTCACCAGCGGCCTTGATCTCTGCGTCGGTGTAAGGCACACCAACCTTGCGCAAGGCCTCCATGCGGGGCGCCATGCTGGCCGGCTCGATCACAGCCTTCTCAAGCCAGGGGTAAGCAGGCATGTTGGACTCAGGCACCACGTCACGGGGGTTGTGCAGGTGAGCCGCATGCCACGAGTCGGAGTACTTGCCGCCCACGCGGTGCAGGTCAGGGCCCGTGCGCTTGGAGCCCCACTGGAAGGGGTGGTCGTACACGAACTCGCCAGCCATGGAGTAGTGGCCGTAGCGCAGGGTCTCGGCGCGGAAGGGACGGATCATCTGCGAATGGCAGCCGTAGCAGCCCTCACGTAGGTAGACGTCACGACCGGCCAGTTGCAGCGCGGTGTAGGGCTTGAGGCCCTGAACCGGTTGCGTTGTGCTCTTCTGGAAAAAGAGGGGCACGATTTCGACCATGCCGCCGAACAGGATGACCACGAGGGTCAGCACGATCAGCAGGAAGTTGCTGGTTTCGATCTTCTCGTGCGAGAAGGTCGCTGGGGTGTGGTTGTTATCAGCCATTGTTTTGTCTCTTTCCCATCAGGCGTGAGCCAAGTTCCGGGGAATGGCCACGGTGGCTGGCTTGCCGTAAACGGCAGTCATCACGGTGTTCCAGAGCATCAGGATCATGCCGCCCAGGTACAACAGGCCGCCCGCCACACGCAGCACGTAGAACGGATAGGTGGCCTTGACGCCTTCGACGAAGCTGTAGACCAGGGTGCCGTCAGGGTTCACCGCACGCCACATCAGGCCT
>JBEANX010000240.1:0-4841 GCA_041165245.1 Pseudomonadota bacterium | reverse complement strand
GGCCTTGCGCAGGGCCTCATGCGTGGCTGTGGCGGTTTGCTCGACCTGTTGCTGCACGCGCCAAAGGGTGCGGGCCTGGGCCAGGCCCTGGTAGGCGTCACGCAGGTTGGTCTCGACCTGGCCTTGGGCGTCGTCCAACCGGGCTTGCGCCTGGCTGAGCAGGGCGGCAGCTTCTTTCACGCGGGCGTTTTGCACCCCGCCTGAAAACAGAGCCCAGTTGGCCTGCAGGCCCACCGAGGTGGCTTGTGTGGTTTCTGACTGGCTGAAGCCCTCCAGCTTGGGGACTTGCTTGGTGCGCGAGGCGCCGGCCACGGCGTCCACCGTGGGCTGCCACTGGTCAGCACGGCGGGCCTGGTGGCTGGACTGGCTGGCGCGCACCTGGGCCAGGGCGTCTTGCACCTGGGGGTTGCGGCTGCTGGCCAGGCGCAGGGCTTCTTCAAGTGGTGGCACCACCTCGGGCAGGGCGTGGGGGCTGGCCGTGCTCAGGCCGGCGGGGGGCAACACGCCCTGGCCGCTCAGGCGTTGCAGGCTCAGGCGCAAAGAGGTGGCACGGGTGCGTTGTTCTTCCAGGGCGGCGCGCACCTGGTCGAGGCGGGTGCGGGTCTCCAGGGTGTCCAGCACGGTGCCGGCCCCGCCTTGCAAGCGGCGCTCGTTGATGCGCAATTGCTCTTGCAGCAGTTGCGCCTGGGTGCTCAGCAGGCGCTGTTGCTCGCTGGCTTCGACCAGGCCCAGGTACGCCTGGCTGACATCGCGTGCCACGTTGGCGCGGGCCAGGCTGGCCTGCCACTGGGCTTGCTCGGCCACGGCGGCTTGGGCCTGGGCGCTGGCGCGGTCACCCGCGCGCCAGATGGGCAGCGTGGCCGTGAGCGAGACCGAGTTGGTGGGCGTGCGTACCGTGGGGTTGTCGTTGACTTTTTGCCGGTCGCGCGTGAGGGCGCCTGCGGCGTCCAGTCGGGGCATCCAGGCAGCAGACCAGGCTTGGTCGCGCTGAAAGCCCGCCGCTTGGGCGCCCGCATCGGCCGCGCGGTTGCTCGCGGCGGCTTGGGCGGCGCGGCTCAAGAGCAGGGGCCAGGGCGTGGCGGGTTGCAGGGCGTCGCTGCCGCCAAGCTGGCCAGAGTTGGCTGGCTCACGTGGCGACTGGGCCAGGGTGTCAAGGCTCCAAGACCACTTCAACACGGGGTGAAAGTCTTCTTGGGCCAATGGCTTTTGCGCAGGGCGTGGCGCGGCCCAGGCTGAGGCCAGCAACGCCGCCAAGGGCAGGCTCAAGCAGGAACGAAACAAACAGTTCAGGCGCATGGGCAATGGCACAGACAAAAAGAAAGGCCGCTTTCGCGGCCTTGCTGTGAAGGCGTCGTACAGCTTAACCGACGCCTTGCCCGGGCGGAGCCCCTGAAAACGATCAGAGGTCAGGTGCTGGCGCGGGGGTGGGAGCCGGTGCGGGCGCAGGGGCTGGTGCAGGGCTGCCGCAGCTGGGCTTGGGCGCGCAGGTGGGCTTGGGCGAGCACACAGGCTTGGGTTCGGGTTCGCAGGTGGCGAGTTTGGACAGCAGGCCGCCGAAGCAAGACAGGAAGTTCAGCTTGAGGCTGATCGAGCCACCGCCGCAGTGGGTGGCACCGGCGACTTGGGTGATTTCTTGGGTATCGAGTTGACGCATGGAGGATCTCCTTGTTGGAAGCCGCCAATGCGGCTGTGTGGGGTGAGCGGATTCTGGCAGGGTGTGGCTGCTTTCGGGCACCCCGCGTTTCGGTGCCCGGGTGGGGCTTAGTGTGTCTTTTCGGGGCATGCGTCACGCCAGGGGCGTGAAAGCCCGCGTGGCGTTCAGGTTGAAGACATCAGGGTGCGATGGTCAGGCCTACGCCCCATTCGTGCATCAGGGCGGGCAAGGGGGTGGGCGGCAAGGCTTCGGTGAACACGCGGTGCATGTCACTGAGGTGGCTGACGACGGTGGGCTGTGCCTGCATGAACTTGCTGGCATCGACCACCAGCCAGGTCTGGCGCACTTGGCCCAGCACGGCTTGCAACACGGGCAGTTCTCGGTCGTCTCGGTCCAGCAACTGGCCTTGCTCGTTGATGCCCAGGGCCGACAAGATCGCGATGTCTGCCTTGACGCGGCGCAGGGTGTCGGCCGTTTCGGCCCCTTCCAGGGCGCTGTCGCGGCGTCGCAACTGGCCGGCAGGCAAGTGCACCTGGCACTCAGCGTTGTTGGCCAGCACCTGAGCCACGTGCAGGCTGTGGGTGTGAACGGTCAGGTTCTTGCGGGCGCTCAAGGCCAGGGCCACGGCCTCCACCGTGGTGCCGATGCCCAGGAACAGGGTGGCGCCATCAGGGATGGCGGCGGCCACAGAGCGGGCCAGGCGCGCTTTGGCATCGGCACGCAGGGCTTGGCGCTCTTGCCAGGCCAGCGCGGGGCTTGCCGGCTTGCCGGTGGGCGTCATCGGCAGACTGACGCCGCCGTGAAAGCGCGACAGCAGCCCGGCTTCGCTCAGGCGCTGGATGTCGCGGCGCACGGTCTGCATCGTCACGTCCAGGCGCTGGGCCAGTCGCTCCACCGACACGGCCCCACGTGCGCGGACTTCTTCCAGCAAAGATTGCTGGCGTGGGTTGGGCGCCCAAGCGTCGCTGCGAGGCGAAGTCATGGCGGTCTCCTTATGGTTCGTGAACAGGCTCGAGGGTGGGTTGCACGCCCCTGCCTTTTGTTTTGTCTGGGTAATGTAATGCGGGCAGCCTCTGGGGGACACCCCCAATTTGTCGCGAAAAGTGCCTTATGGGTGCCTGGCTGATTGGCGGGCTTGGATGTCTTGATAGCCGATAACATCCGTGCATGCACCGATTTGACCCTCATCACGCCACGGCGGCCCCTCTGGATGCACCCTCCACGGGTGACGCTCAGTGCGATGTGCTGGTGGTGGGGGGGGGCATCCATGGCGTCAGCGTGGCGCGCGACCTGGCGGGGCGGGGCTGGTCCGTCATCTTGTGTGAGCAGCATGATCTGGCCCAGCATGGCTCGTCGGCCTCCAGCAAATTGCTGCATGGCGGGCTGGTGGAGTTGGCTCAGGGCCAGTTGGGGCGCGTTCGCCGCGCCCTGGCCGAGCGCGAAGGCTTGCTCCAAGGCGCGCCCCACATCACCGCGCCGCTGCGCATGGTCATGCCCTACGGCCCTGGCTTGCCATCGCCCTGGGCGGCACGCTTGGTGCTGTGGCTGTACGACCACCTGGCCCCGCGTGATTGGCTGCCTGAATCGGAGCGAATGGCCCTGGCCGGGCACCCCCTGGGCGAGGCGCTCAAGCCCGTCTGGCCCGAAGCCTTTGTCTATGCCGACGGCTTGGTGGACGACGCCCGGCTGGTGCTGATGTGCGCCCTGGCCGCGCGCGACAAAGGCGCGCGCATCCTCACCCGCACCGCCTGTGTCGACCTTCGGCCCGTGCCCCAGGGGTGGCAGGCCTTGCTCGCCCACCATGACCCGCACACCGGCAAGCTCAGCCACCGCTCTCAGGTGCAGGCCCGCCTGGTGGTCAATGCGGCCGGGCCGTGGGTGCCGCAGGTTCAGGCGCAGATCCTGGCCCAGTCCCGGCCCCCGGCTGCCAGCCAGCCATCGGCCCCGCCAGGGGCTGTGTGGTTCCAGCGCAGCCACGTGGTCGTGCCGCGCCTGTTTGAGCACGAGCACGGACATGTGCTGCATGGCGACGGCCACCGTCTGGTCTTCGTGCTGCCCTTCGAGCAGCACTTCAGCCTGATCGCTGCGGCCGACGGCTCGCCCCTCCTGGGCGCCTTGCCCGAAGCCCCCCCGGGCCCCTGCGCCCAGGTGAGCGACGCTGAGGTTGATGCCCTGTGCCAGACCGTCAACCGCTACTTCAAGCGCAGCATTTCACGCGAAGACGTCGTCTGGCGTTTTGCCGAGGTCTGGGCCGAGCCCGAAGGCGCGGCAGGCAGAGGCCGGGCATCGGCCAGGCATCGGCCGGTGGTGTCTCAGAGTGGGCCCTCGCCTTCGGTGACGGTTTGGGGTGGCGCGCTGACGGCCTTTCGGCGCGTGGCTGAAGAGGCCAGCGCCCAGGCCAGTGAGGCCCTGGGCGAGCCGCGCGAGGCCTGGACTCGCCACGCGACCCTGCCCGGAGGGCGCCTGCTCGACCTCATCGACCGCGAGGAAGACCCCGCCACCGACCTGGCCGAGTTCCAGCGCCGCCTGCGCAAAGCCCACCCGTGGATGGACGTGCCCTTGGCGCGCCGTTGGAGCCGCCAATACGGCGCCTTGGTCTTGGAGATGCTGCAAGGCGTTCATTCACGCGCCGACCTGGGGTCGGAGGTGGCGCCCGGCTTGTTCGAGTGGGAGCTGCAGCATCTCTGCCGCGAAGAATGGGCCGCCACCGCCGATGACGTGCTGTGGCGCCGCACCCGCTTGGGCCTGCACTACGACGAGGCCCAGCGTGCAGCCGTGGGCACCTGGTTTGCCGAGCGAGCCCGCGCCGCCGTTCAGTGATCAGCCGCGCGGCAGCAGGCAGTGGCTGCGTGCCGAGACAATCGGCCTGCTCGGGTCGTCCTGCCACACCGTGACATGCACCAGCGCCACCCGGCTGCCCTGGCGGACGGTGGTGCAGCGTGCAAAGGTGTCGATGGGTTTGGCCGATCGCAGGTAATCGATCGAGAAATCCACCCCGCGTGGCGCTGAGCCCTCATGGGCTTGCGTGGCATGCGGGTCGGCATCGGGCGCATTGCTGAAGATCAGGTGCAGCAAGGCGGCGCTTTCGGCAAAACCTGCCACCACGCCGCCGTGCAGGGCGGGCAGCACCGGGTTGCCGATCAGCTCAGGCCTGAAAGGCATGCGAAACACATCGCCCTCCTGGCCG
>JBEANX010000239.1:0-4733 GCA_041165245.1 Pseudomonadota bacterium | reverse complement strand
CACGCGGTGGTGGCCGCTCTTCGGCCCGCATGACGGCGCCCATGGTGGCCGCTGGTGCCGTGGCCAAGAAGTGGTTGCGCGAGCAGTACGGTACCGAGGTGCGCGGCTGCATGACGCAGCTCGGTGAGGTCGTCATCCAGCACGAAGGCTGGGAGCACGTGCCCAACAACCCCTTCTTTGCCGCCAATGTGTCGCAGATCGACGCGCTGGAGGACTACATGGACGCCCTGCGCAAAGAGGGCAACTCCATCGGCGCCAAGCTGTATGTCGAAGCCACCGGCGTGCCGGTGGGCCTGGGCGAGCCCCTGTTCGACAAGATCGACGCCGACATCGCCTTTGCGATGATGGGCATCAATGCGGTCAAGGGCGTCGAGATTGGCGCTGGCTTTGGCTGCATCACCCAAAAGGGCAGCGAGCACGGCGATGCACTCACGCCCGAAGGCTTCGGCTCCAACCACGCTGGTGGCGTGTTGGGTGGCATCTCCACAGGCCAGGACTTGCGCGTGTCGATGGCCATCAAACCGACCAGCTCGATCCGCTTGCCTCGCCCCTCGATCGACCTGAATGGCAACCCTGCCACGGTCGAGACCTTTGGCCGCCACGACCCCTGCGTAGGCATCCGTGCCACGCCGATTGCCGAGGCCATGCTGGCTTTGGTCATCATCGACCACGCCTTGCGCCACCGTGCGCAATGTGGTGATGTCCAGGTCGACACCCCTGACATTGCCCACCTGCCAAGGTGACGTGCACGTTTCTGGTGCTTTTTGCGTGATCCGCACCAGATCGGGGCATGCAGAATCATCCACATGAACTTGCGCCTGTCTCAGCGACAAATGGCGCTGCTTGCGTCCTCTTATTGCTGATTAGACCGGGGTGGGGGCTGTTTCAATTCCCCATGTAACACGGGCGATCTGCCCGTGACGGTGGTCGTTTCAGGCACTCAAGAGGCCGAGCCTGGCGTCCGCCACTCCTTGGAGGGTTGTCATGTCGGCAATGATGATGTCTGGTTCTTCGGGTGAGGCACCGCGGCCTGGTGCTTCGTCTGTTTCAGAGGCGCGCTCGCCGGGTTTGGCGGCGTTTTTCCGCTACCACGGGCCTTGGGCGCCCGGGGTGCGATTGTTTCGCAAGCTGAGCTTTCCTGCCAAGGCTGCGATCATCTCGGTGGCCTTCCTGATCCCCCTCGTGGTGCTGGCTTGGTCATTCGCCCAAGCGCATGCGGCCGATGCCGATTTTGTCCATGCCGAACGCCGCGGTGTGGCCTATGCCCGGCCCTTGGTGCAGTTGATGGCCGCTGCCACGCGTGAGCGGCAACTGGCCCGCGTGCAGGCAAGGGGTGAGGCGGCGCCAGATTTGCCCAAAGTTCGCGAGCAGGTTGATGCCTTGTGGGCGAAGCTCCAGGGCATCGATCAACAAGACCGAACACTCTTGTCCACGGCCGAGCCCTTCGACAAAGCCCGCCAGAAGTGGGTGGAGTTGCGCCGTGATGCCGCGGGCTCGCCCGAGCAATTGTTCGTGGTGTATTCGGCGGCCATCAATGCGCAGCAAGAGCTGCTGGATTGGGTGGTCGATCACTCCAACCTGGCGCTGGACCCAGAGATCGGCAGTTACTACGTGCTGGACGCCACCTTGGTGGCCGCGCCCGACTTGTTCCATGCCGCTGGGCGCTTGCGCGGCTTGTTGACCTCAGCGGCCAAAGAAGGCCAGATCAAGCGCAGCAACTGGTTGAAAGTGGAAGACGAGTTGCAATTGGTCAGCCGCAGGACCGCACAGGTGGAGGCATCGATCGGCAAGGCACGTGCTTCCAACGCGCAAGCATTGAGCAAGTTGGCGCTCGACGACATGTTAAGCAGCAGCAAGGCCTTGCAGCAACTGGCATCGACTGCGGTGAATGCCGACAGCGTGGGTTTTGACGCGGCAGAGGCCACCAGCAAGGGCAACGCGCTGGCTTCGCAGGCCCTGGCCTTCATCGATCAGGGTTCCGCCACGCTTGACGCCTTGCTGGCAGAGCGGGAGGCCGTGGGCATGCGCAAGTTTGTGGCCCTGATGAGTTTGTCTGTCGTGTGCGTGCTGTTGGCAGCTTACCTGCTCAAATGCTTTTACATGGTCACCCGAGGTGGGCTGGAAGAGGTTCGCAGCCATTTGGTGGCCATGACCGAGGGCGACCTCACCACGTCCCCCAATCCTTGGGGCCGTGACGAGGCCGCCAGCTTGATGCAAAGCCTGGCGCAGATGCAAAAGTCGCTGCGCACCTTGGTGAGCCAGGTGCGTGAATCGGCCGACATGATCGTGAATTCGAGCAGCGAGATGGCTGAGGCCTCTAGCGACTTGTCGCGCCGCACGGAGCACACGGCGGCCAATTTGCAGCAGTCGGCCTCCAGCATGGAGGAGATCTCGTCCACGGTTCAGCAGACGGCCAGCAATGCGCGCACAGCTGCGGACCTGGCGGGTGACAACGCCCAGGTGGCGGCGCGCGGCGGCCAGGTGATCGGGCAGGTGGTGGAGACGATGCGCGGCATCCATGTCTCGTCCAACAAGATCTCGGACATCATCACCGTGATCGATGGCATTGCCTTTCAGACCAACATCTTGGCGCTGAATGCAGCTGTCGAGGCGGCCCGGGCCGGCGAGCAAGGGCGGGGTTTTGCCGTGGTGGCCAGTGAAGTGCGAGCGCTTGCACAGCGGAGCGCCACAGCCGCCCGCGAGATCAAGGCCCTGATTGGGGAAAGCGTTCAGCGGGTGGAATCAGGCACGCAAGTGGTGGAGAGCGCCGGCCGCACCATCGAAGAGATCGTGGGCAACGCACAGCGCATCAACACCTTGCTCGTGGAAATTGCCCAGGCATCGGCTGAGCAGGCCAAAGGTGTGGGCTTGGTCGGCCATGCGGTGCATGACTTGGATCAGGACACCCAGCAGAACTCAGCCCTGGTGGAGCAAAGTGCAGCTTCCTCACAAGGTTTGCGTCAACAGGCCATGAGCTTGGTGGACGCGGTGTCCAGCTTCAAGCTGCCTGCCTGAGTCGGTTGACCGGGCGGCTTGGGCCCGGTGCCTTGCTCAGAGTGTCCCGTGCTGGATCAACTCAACCTTGTAGCCATCGGGGTCCGTGATGAAGGCGATCAGTGTGCTGCCGCCTTTCACAGGACCCGGCTCACGCGTGATGCCACCACCCAACGCCGCAGCTTGGTCGCGGACCTTGTTGCAGGTGCCGACGATGTCGTCCACGCCAATGGCGATGTGGCCGTAGGCGGTGCCCATCTCGTAGCTCTCAACGCCATGGTTGAAGGTGAGTTCCAACTCGGCATGTTCCGGGTTGCGCCCGTAGCCCAAGAAGGCCAAGGTGTACTTTTGTTCAGGCCGGTCCGTGGTGCGGATCAAGCTCATGCCCATGACCTGGGTGTAGAAATCGATGGAGCGCTGGAGGTTGCCAACGCGCAGCATGGTGTGCAGCAGTCTCATGGGGCCTTAGTGTCAAAAAATCGCAGGCCTTGAGTCTAGCAATGGGGCCGTTCACGCGGGCGAAGGCCTTGGGCGACCACAAGGCCTGCACCCGCATGGCGCCTCAGCGCTGCAAGATCACTTGAACTGTGGCAACAGCACGCTGTTGATCAGCCAAACGGTGCCGTTGGTGGTTTGAACGCCCTTGCAGGCCGCCACCGACTGGTTCACCGAGGCGCCGTCGGCGTCGTAACCCACAAACAAGGTCTGGCCTTGCAGGGTCTTGACTTGCGAGGTCATCAGCGACTTGCGGGGGTCCACATGGCCGGGGGTGACGTGATAGGTCAGCACCGTGGTCAAGAGGTTGATGTCACCGCCGATGAGGCCCAACAGGGGCGCGGGCACCTTGGCAAAGGCGTCATTGGTGGGCGCGAAGACGGTGAGGGGGCCTTTGCCCGAGAGGGGGCCGGTGAGGTTGGCGGCCACGACCAGCGAGGTCAGTGTGCTCAACTCAGGCGTGGCGATGGCGGCATCGACGATGGTGCCGGGGAACTTCACCAGTTCGACCGAGCGGCATTGCAGATAAGGCTTGAGCGCCACTTGCGCTTGCGCAGGCGCCGCGAGGGCCAGGGTTGCAGCGGCTGCAGCCGTCAAGGGGGCCAGGCGCAGGGCTTGGGTCAGGCGAGAGAACAAGGTTTTCATGGGTCGCTCCGGGTTGAATGTACTTGTTGGTGCAAAAAGTGACTAATCGGTATTTATTGTGCCCATTTGGTTTTATTTGCCAAGTCTTGCTTGAAAGCCCGACGCTCTGTGGGGGCATGAAAAGCGCCAGGCCTGAGCGGCCTGGGGCTTGGCGATCAGGCGCTCAAGCCTGTGGGAGGACCACCGGAACCCAGCCGCGAACGCTGTTGAGCAAGGCGATGTCAGAAGCGCGGCCCAAGTCGCTCACCGTGAGGGGGGCCTCGTGGATGCGGCCTTCGGCCAGGAGGGATGCGCGCATCACGCCGCCCAGCAAGCCCGCTTGCAAAGGCGGGGTGAGCCAACGCCCTTCGATGCGCAAAGCCACATTGCCGATGGTGAACTCGGTGAGCTCGCCGGCCTCGTTGAACAGCAGGGTGTCCATGAAGGGGGCTTGGGGCTTGAAGGCCTCATAGGCCTGCCGGTGCGTGGTTTTGTGGCGGATGAAATCGTCGGCCGCAGACATGGCGTGTGGGGCCAGTTGGACTTGCCAGGGCTGGGCCGAGGCTGGCGGCAATGGCGCAGCTTCGACCCGTGATTGCCCCTGGGCGTTGACCAGCAGG
>JBEANX010000238.1:0-2957 GCA_041165245.1 Pseudomonadota bacterium | reverse complement strand
TGGTCAAACCAACACCATTGATGATGGTGTTGAAGGTGTCTTGGCCCTTGTCGAACACTGAGCCTGAACCGTAGAAGGTTGAGGTGAAGGTGGTGGCCTGGGCACCAAGTGGCAATGTGAGCGCGGCTGCAGCGAGCACCGTCAAAGAGGCGCTGCGGGCGTAGGCAAAAGCACTGGATGGCATGAAAAGGCTCCCGTTTGGAATGTCCTACAGACTACGCCAAGGGGAAACCCTTTGTCGATGGGCCGGCGCACAGACACCACCCATTTGAGGGTGTTTTAGCCACAAAGGATTGAGTTTTTGTCTAAAACTTGACAAGCCATCAATGCTGATGGTGCTGTGGCTTGCGCACTTGCACTTCCATGGCGGCAGGCTTGCTGGCGTCGGAGGGGGCTTCGTGGCTGTTGGGCGCGAGTCCCTGCCACTCATAGGCGCGGGTGCCTGGGGGTGGCTGGTACCAGCCTGGGTCGGTGTAATCGCCCGGCTTCTGGCCTTTGCGCACTTTGAGCACGGAGAACATGCCGCCCATGCCCAAGGAGCCGTGAGGGCCATCGCCCGCCATCATGGGCGCGGTGTTGTGGGGCAGCTCCATGCCCATCTCGGCCATGTCGGCCATGCCCTTGTCGCCCATGAGCATGTAGCCGGGGATGATCTTGCTGATCTTGCGGGCCAGATCCGCCTGCTCGACGCCAATGAGGTTGGGCGTGTCGTGGCCCATGGCGTTCATGGTGTGGTGGCTCTTGTGGCAGTGAAAGGCCCAGTCGCCCTCGGCATCGGCCAGGAACTCGAATTGGCGCATCTGGCCCACGGCGATGTCGGTGGTGACTTCGGGCCAGCGCGCGGTGTGAGGGATGGGGCCGCCATCGGTGCCCGTGACCATGAACTCATGCCCATGCAAGTGGATGGGGTGGTTGGTCATGGTGAGGTTGCCCACGCGGATGCGCACCTTGTCGCCCTGGCGCACCACCAGCGGATCAATGCCCGGGAAGATGCGGCTGTTCCAACTCCAGAGGTTGAAGTCCAGCATGGTCATGGTCTTGGGCGTGTAGCTGCCCGGGTCGATGTCGTAGGCGTTGAGCAGGAAGCAAAAGTCGCGCTGCACCTCGTCGATCAGGGGGTGGCGGCCCTTGGGGTGGGTGATCCACAGGCCCATCATGCCCATGGCCATTTGCGTCATCTCGTCGGCATGGGGGTGGTACATGAAGGTGCCAGGGCGCTGGGCCACGAACTCATAGACCCAGGTCTTGCCGGGCTGGATGGGCGGCTGCGTGAGGCCGGAGACGCCGTCCATGCCATTGGGCAAGCGCTGGCCGTGCCAGTGGATGGTGGTGATCTCGGGCAGGCGGTTGGTGACGAAGATGCGCACCCGGTCGCCCTCGACCACTTCGATGGTGGGGCCAGGGCTCTGGCCGTTGTAGCCCCACAGGTGGGCCTTCATGTCGGGCGCCATTTCGCGCACCACGGGCTCGGCCACGAGGTGGAACTCCTTGACGCCCTGGTTCATGCGCCAGGGCAAGGTCCAGCCGTTCAGTGTGACGACCGGGTTGTAGGGGCGGCGGTGGCAGGCACCAGGGGGGGCATGGTGGCGGCCGAGGTTTGCAGCACGGGCTCGGGCAGGCTGCCCAGGCTGGCGCGGTTCACGCTGGCGGCGTTGACAGCGCTGGTCACTGAAGCCGCAGCGGTGCCCAGGCCAGCCAAGCTGGCACCGCGCAGGAAGTGTCGACGGGTGTTCATGGCTCAGTGTCCGGCTGGTGTGGGGGCAGCAGCATTCGCAGAGGTGCTGCCTGATGACGGGGCGCTGAGGGGGGCGCCCGGGCCGCTCAATGCCATCTCCAAGGCAGCTTGGGCCACCCAGGCATCTCGCTGTGCCTCAATGGCCGTTTGCACGGCGCGGCTCTGCTCTCGGGCGTCGGCCAAGAGGTCAAACACCCCAATGAGCATGCCGTTGTAGCGCAGCAGCTTTTCCTGTGACACTTCCTTGCGCAGGGGCAGCACCGTGTCCACCTGGTGGCGGGCGAGCTTGAATTGCGCGAGGTAGGCCGCGTGCAGTACGCGCACTTCGCTCTGGGCTTGCTGGGCGATGAGCGTGGCTTGGTTCACCGCCTGCTGATGCTGCAACTCGGCCTGGGTGGCTTTGAGGGCTCCCCAATCGAAGATCGGCAGCTCCAGGCTGATCTCGTAGCCGCGCTGGCGTGGGGCTTCGCGGCTGCTGTTGTTGACCACGCCCGCGTTGATGTCCAGCACGTTGACAAAGCCCAGCAGGCGCCCAGTCACGCCCGCTTGCTTGGCTTTTTGCTCAGCCCACAGGCGTGCAGCTTGCACGTCCAGGCGCTGGTCCACGGCGGCTTGTTCGGCTTGGGGCAGGGCCACGGCCTGCATGGGCAAGGTGGGCAGGCGCTCGGGCAGGTTGAAGGCTTGGGGCGAGGCCACACCCAGCAGGCGGGCCAGGCCTTCTTGGGCAGCCAACAGGGCCAGCTCGGCGCGTTGGTGCTGGGCCAGGGCCTCGGCCTCGAAACCCAGCTCAGTGCTTTCTTTCAGGCGGTTCCAGTTGCCGGCGGCGCGCATGCGCTTGGCCAATTCGGCCCCCACTTGCGCGGCCTCCAGCACGTGCTGGCTGTGGGCCAGCAGCTCTTGCGCGGCCACCGCTTGGTACCAGGCCTGGCGCACCTCGAAGGCTTGGCGCAACACCTCGCTGGCCACGGCCAGGCGGGCCTGAGCGAGGCGCTGGGTTTCGATGTCGAGGGCGATGGGCCAGGTCAGCAGGCGCGAGAGGCTGAAGCTCAGGCCCCGGTCGATCTCGACCTCGCTGCCTTGCTTGAGGCGCGCAAAGCTCAAGCCGGGGTTGGGCAGGCGGCTGGCGGCGGCCAGGTCGGCCTCGGCCAGGCCCAATTCGAGCAGCTGGCTTTGCACGGCGGGTGATTGCAGCAGCATCACTTGCACGGCGCCCTCAGCGCTG
>JBEANX010000237.1:0-4322 GCA_041165245.1 Pseudomonadota bacterium | reverse complement strand
ATGCGCGTGAATTCACGCACGTTTACCCGGTAAAACCCCGCTGAATCAACACCTTGGGTAGGTGCTCGAAAGCAGTCATGTCTCGCCACCCCCTCATTCGAAGGGGTCAGGCCATGGCCCTTCGTGCCTGGAACAACAAGCTCTCGGCTTTGAGGGCCGCGTTGAAGGGGTGGTCCGCATGCCGGCTGGCCTGTCGCAACTCCTGCGCCCAGGCGGTGGCACGGGCCAAATGGGCTTGTGCAGGCAGCGCCTCGGGCGGGAAGTAACGAGGCGATGCCTGGACGGCCACACAGGCCAAGTCATGGGCCAGCTTTTGAAGGGTGTCCAGCAAGTGACTCAGGGGCCACCCCGCGCAAAGCCCCAAGCTGCCCTGTTTGATCTCACGAGGCAGGCGCTTCCAGCTTTCGGCCTGCCAGCCCATGTC
Source organism: Pseudomonadota bacterium (assembly GCA_041165245.1). Classification (GTDB taxonomy): domain Bacteria; phylum Pseudomonadota; class Gammaproteobacteria; order Burkholderiales; family Burkholderiaceae_C; genus Aquabacterium. Next base: position 3,898 of record JBEANX010000237.1, on the reverse strand, counting down.
GAGCAATTGCATGGCGGCTTGAGGGCTTTGCCCGGCTGCGTGCAAAAGCATGGCGGCATCGGGCGCTGTCAGTTTGGGCGATTGCTCGGCCAACCATGCCAGGACGCCCTCGCCTTGCGGCAAAGGCAGGTGCCAAGCCTGGCAACGGCTGCGCACGGTGGGCAGGACATCTTCCAAGGAGCCACAACTGAGCAAAAAACGAACGCTGCCAGGGGGCTCTTCCAGCGTCTTGAGCAAGGTGTTGGCCGACACGGTGTTCATGCGCTCGGCGGGATGAACCACCACCACCTTGGCAACGCCGCGGGAAATCGTGCTTTGGCTGAAGACCACCACTTCGCGGATGGCGTCGACCTTGATCTCGGTGCTCAGTTTTTTCTTTTTGCCCTCGCCCTTGTCACTTTTTTCCAGCGCTTCAAGCAGGTGGGGCCAGCCCATCTCGTGCATGGACGCTTCGGGCAGGATCACCATCAGGTCGGGGTGATAACCCGTGTCGACCAAATGACAAGAGGGGCAGTGTCCGCAGGCAGGCTGCGGCTGATCACTGGCCGGTGAATCGCCAAACATCGAGGGCTCTTGGCTTTCGGCGTTGGTTTCGCACAGCCAAGCCTTGGCCAGGTTCATGGCCAGGTTCAGTTGGCCGCTGCCCGGTGCGCCGTGGATCAGAGCGCCAGCCGACTTCAAGTTCAGCAGCGCATCTTGCAGAACATCGGCCTGCCAGGGCAAAAGTTGCAAAGCGCTCACCACCAGCCTCGCTGTTCAAACGCGGCCTGCACTTGGACGCCGACTTGCTCGGGCGTGAGCGAGGCATCAATGGTGGCAAAACGGTGTGGCTGAGCATCGATGCGGGCTTGGTAGCCCGCGCGCACCCGGCTGAAAAAGGCGTGGTCTTGCGCTTCGAAGCGGTCTGGCGAGCGAGCTGCGCTCAACCTCGCAGCCGCAATGGCTGGGTCCACATCGAAGACCAAAGTCAGGTCAGGCTGGCGGCCTTGCTGCACCCAAGCCTCTAGGGTGGAAAGCACCTCCAGGCCGTAGCCTCGCCCTGCCCCTTGGTAGGCAAAGGTGGCGTCTGTGAAACGGTCACACAACACCCAAGCACCTCGCGCCAGCGCAGGCTCGATGACCTGCTGGAGGTGGTCGCGGCGTGCGGCAAACACAAGCAGGCTCTCGGTCAAAGGGTCCATGGCTTGATGCAGCACCAGTTCGCGCAACGATTCGGCCAGTGGGGTGCCGCCGGGCTCCCGGGTGCGGACCACGTCGCGGCCTCGGGCACGCCAATGCGCTTCCAGCGCGTTGACGTGCGTGGTCTTGCCGGCACCGTCAATGCCTTCCACAGTGATGAAGCGGCCTGCGCCTGCTTGGGGTGTCAAAGAAAGGCTCATGGGCTCAATGGGGCTGGCGCTGGTAACGGTTGACCGCTCGGTTGTGCTCCGCCAGTGTCTCACTGAAGGCACTGCGGCCACCGCCACTGGCCACGAAGTAAAGCGCACGGCTGGGCTCGGGCCTGACTGCTGCCAACAGGGAGGCCCGCCCGGGCATCGCGATCGGCGTGGGGGGGAGGCCACCGCGCGTGTAGGTGTTGAAGGGCGTGTCGGTCTGCAGGTGCACTTTGCGTAAATTGCCGTCGAAAGCATCGCCCAGGCCGTAGATCACGGTGGGGTCAGTCTGCAAGGGCATCCCCACGCGCAGGCGGTTGTTGAAGACGGCTGAGACCAAGCCTCGGTCTGCCTCGTAGCCTGTTTCCTTTTCGACGATGGAAGCCAAGATCAAAGCCTGGTGCTCTGTTTTCAAGCTCACGCCGGGCGCCTTTTGCGACCAAGCCAGCGCCAGCTGCTTTTGCATGGCGCGATGGGCACGGCGCATCACCGCCAGGTCGGAGCTGCCCTTGGCATAAGCATAGGTGTCAGGGAAAAACTGCCCTTCAGCGGGTACATCGGCCTCACCCAAGGCCTGCATCACGGCCGCATCTGACATGCCCCGCGTGCTGGGCTTGAGGCCCTCTGCGGCGGCCAACTCTTGGCGCCAGCGCTTGAAGGTCCAGCCCTCAATGAGCTTGACGCGTGCCAGGCTCTCATCTCCCTGCACCATCATGCTGAGCAGTCGGCGAGGCGTCACACCAGCGGCTGCCTCGTAACTGCCCGCCTTGATGCCTCGCGATTGCCCCGACCAGCGAAACCACTGGTAAAGCATCCAAGGCTTCACTTGCACGCCAGCATCCACCCAAGCCTGAGCCACAGCCCTGGGCGACACGCCGGGCTCGACAGAAAGCTCGACCACCTCGGCCTTCAGGGGCAACGGCTCCTCCAACCACTGCCACACCCACCAGGCGATTCCACCAGACGTCAACAGGGCCAAGCTGATCAACAGAGCCAGCAAAGTGCCCAACACCCCGCCCTGCTGAAGCGAAGGCGTGGATCTGGGCGCCCTCGATGGGCCATGGATGGGGCATGACAATGCCCGGGTTTCTGCATGGGGGTTCACGGCGGTGATCATAATCAAGCCCATGAACACGTTTGCACTTCCCGACACCTCTTTGTGGCAAGGCGCCACCCGTCTGGCTCACCTTTCGCCTTTGGTGGCCGAAGGTGCGGATGCCGCCACTTTTGTGCATGGGCAACTCAGCCAGGATGTCCTGAACTTGCCCCAGGGCGTGGCCCGGCCTGCTGCCTATTGCTCGGCCAAGGGGCGCATGCTGGCCGACGCCCTCGTGTTCAAGCCCAGGGATGACACCTTCGTGTTGTTGATGGACAAGGGCGTGCTGCCCGCCACGCTCAAGCGTTTGCAGATGTTCGTGATGCGTGCCAAAGCGAAGCTGAGCGACGCCGGCGCCACCTTGGCCTTGGTGGGCCTGGTGGGCCACGACTTGATCGCTCACCACGCACCTGAGGCCACACAGCCCCATCAGGTGTGTGCGCTGGCTGACGGCGCTCATGTGATTCGCTTGGCTGACGTACAGGGTTTGGCTCGCGCTATATGGGTTGGCAACCCGGAGCAAGCTGAAATTCTCTTGGCTGATCAGCCCGCATTGCCGGGTGATGCCTGGGCTTGGTTGGAGGTCATGAGCGGTGTGGTCCGCATCGTGCCCGCAACGGCCGATCAATTCGTGCCTCAGATGGTGAACTTTGAAATCATTGGTGGTGTGAACTTCAAGAAGGGCTGTTACCCCGGCCAGGAGGTAGTGGCCCGCAGCCAATACCGTGGCACGCTCAAGCGCCGCCTGCATTTGGGGCATGCAGCTGTCCTGGCTCAGGCCGGGCAGGAGGTCTTTGCGGCCGACGACCCAGGCCAGCCAGCAGGCACGGTGGCCAACATGGCGACGGTGCCCGGCTCCCAAGATTCGTCCTCCGTTTTGCTGGAGCTCAAATTGGCGCATGCAGCAAGCGCCTTGCACCTCGGCAGCTCGGATGGGCCTCTGATCACCCTGAGCGCCCTGCCTTACGAAATTCCACCGCAAGATGCCATTTGATGCCCTGATGCCCTGATGCCCTGATGCAACCGCCATCGCGGCTCGGGTTAGGCTGATGGGCGGACTGCTGCTGGTTGATGTCAACGAGCGTGAAGTTCAGGCGAAAACTCAAGTTCAAGGCAGTCAATCTGGTCGTTGAGCGCGCGGGAGGCTGCACAAGCGGCGGCCTACTTCGTCTAAGGGGGGGGCTGCATAAACCGCCCCCGCATGTGCTTGGCGCCAGCCTGAATGCCTGAGACCATTGAGCCCATGAAGCAAAGCAGCTTTGGAATGGGAACGTCGACGAAGCGCACGCGCCGTCGGGAGAGTCTCGACGGGATGGACAGGCTCATTCCGTGGTCCGACCTGGTGGCGGAGATCGCGCGGTTCATGCCCGAGGGCAAACGCAGCCGCCGGCCGCTCCCGGCGGAGTAGCTGCTGTGGATTCACTTCCTG
>JBEANX010000236.1:0-3977 GCA_041165245.1 Pseudomonadota bacterium | reverse complement strand
CTGGAGCGCGGCGAGTGGATCGCTGAGGTTCGCCCCTGGACGCGCATTGGCGAGTCTGACCATGAAGACGACAACCCGGGCATCGAGGACTACATCGGTCGTGGTGAGCTCCGCCTGAGCCGCTATTGGGGCAGCCATGCCCTGACGGTGCAGTTGCGCCACAGCCTGCGAGCGGGCGACAAATCACATGGCTCTGGTCAGGTGGAGTGGGCCTTTCCCATCAGTGGCTCTTTGCATGGCTATGTTCAGATGTTCAGCGGCTTTGGCGAAAGCCTGATCGATTACAACCTGCGCCAGAACAAGCTGGGCTTGGGTGTGACCTTGGCTGACTGGCGCTGAGCCTGGGGCTGGTGCCAGGGCTGGATTGGGGCCCGAGCGATCAAGGCTTGGTGGCGGGCCGCCTGGCCTTTGGTTTGTTCGCGGGGCTGCTGGCAGCCTTGGCTGGCTTGCCATCGGGCACAGTGGGGCGTTGGCTCAGTTGATCCAGCCAGAGCAGGGCGTCCAGGTGCGTCATGAAGCGGCGCAGGTAGTCGGGCGAGATGTCTTGCATCACGCTCAGCGAGCGGAGCACCAGCTGGTGTGAGTTGAGCGGGCCAGCGTTCTGAGGGCCCTTCTCGATGGCCTGTTTGAGCTCGTCCTGCGCCGCGATTCGCGCCCAGCTCTCCTTGAACTGGCGCAGGCTTTTCATGGCGACCTTGCCATGGGTGCTGCCAACATCGCGCTGTTGAGGCTCAAGGCCCGCCCATGCAGCTTGCTCGATGTGCTTGTTCAAGGCCGCCAATGGTGAGTCATGCTTGTTGAATCGCTGGCGGCCCAGTTGCGCCAGGGCGGTGAGGTCACCCGCGGCGAGCAGACGCTTGGCCTCACGTGCTTGATCTGGCTGTTGTTGGATGGCGCCGCTTGCAAGTGATTGCGCCTGCGCTCTTGCCTGCTGGACCAAGGCTTCATGCCGGGCCAGGGCCTGCTTCAAGCTGCTCAGCAAAATGCGCCGCACATGCACGGTTTGCGCTGGCATGCGCTGCGCCATGGCTTCGAGCTGCCTGAAGCTCAGGGGCGCCAGCAGGGCTTCACCTTGTTGGCGTCGTGTGGACAGGTCGTCCAGCAGGGCCGCCATCTCATCTGCGCTGGGGTCTTGCGCAAAGCCAAGGGGAGGGTGCTCGCTGGCTGCCGTGCTCATGGCTTGGAGGCCGCCTGGCTCACAGCTTGGCTCACAGCTTGGGTTTTGGCTTGAGCTGGCTTGGGGCCATCGACCGCCTTGGCTGCCTTGGGCACGGGCGACATCTCCACCCGGCGGTTCAAGGCCCGGCCCTCTTCTGTGGCGTTGGTGGCCGCAGGTTGCTCAGCACCGAAAGCCGCTGCAAACACCAAAGACGATGGCATGCCTTCGTCGATCAGCGAGCGCGTGACTGTCAACGCGCGCTGGGCCGACAGCTCCAGGTTGTCGGCATAGCGCTGCTTGCCGTTGAGCTGCACGACCTTGTCATCGGTGAAACCGCTGACCATGAGCATCTCGTCCCTGGCGCCCAGGTAGACCTTCAAGGGCGGTACCAGGCTCTGCAGCAACTGGCGGCCTTCCGGGCGAAGCTGGTCCGAGTTGAAGGGGAAGAGCACACTGCCACTGATGCCGATGCGGCCATTGTTCAGCGTGACCCGGCCACTTCGCAATGGGATGGCCAGCGCTTGTTCCAGGGCCATCCGGCGCTGCTCTTCGACTTCGCGCTTCTTGACCTCGTTTTGCAGGCTGCTCATCAAGTCCATTTGAACGACCAGCACACCCGCCAGGATCAGCACAAAGGCGCCCAGCACGCCCGCCATGAGGTCACCAAACACGGCCCACACCGGGGCGGTTTCCTCCAGGCTGCCATCGCACTCGTCCAGCTCGCTCATCAGGCAGCACCTTCCTGTCGGGGCGCGGCTTTGCTGTGCAGCTTGCGCATGTCTTCGACGATGCCTTGCTGCGAGGCGATGCTCAGGTCGATGACCTCGCGGGCTTGCGCGACGTAGTAAGCCAGCTGGTCGTCACTGCGGGCCATGGATTTTTGCAGGGCGTCTTCGAGGCGCTGCAGGCCTTCCATGAGCTTGTCGTTGCTGGCGCTGAAGCGCTCAATGCTGTGCTGGAAGGCCTCGCCCAAGCTGGTCAGCTCGATCGCACTGCCGGTGACGTGCGCGGCCACATCGACCGCCTTGCTGGCCTGTGCCGCCAAGGTCTCGCTGTGCTGTTGGCTGGCCTGGCTCAGGCTGGCCATGGCGGCGGTGCTCAAGCCCTCGATGGCGGCACGCTGTTGGCCGGTGTCGTGCGCAAGGCCTTGCACCAGTTCACGCAGTTGTGCCATCAGGGCATTACGCTCTGCGCTGGCCTGGTTGTCGCGCTCGCTCAGTTGGGACATCTCCTGGCGCAATTGCACGATCACCTCTGCGGCGGCCTGAGGCACATCGGCGGCGGTTTGCATCAAGCGGCTCATGGGCGCTTCCAGGGCCGCGCCCAGGGTGGCAAGGTGCGTGGCCACAGCCGCTTGCAGTTCGCTCAGGCGCGCCACGGCGGCTTGCCCGCGAGCGGCTTCTTCGTCACGCATGGCCGCCATCTCGGCGCGGCAGAGTTGGGTCAGAGCCTGCAGTTGCTTGCCTTGGTGATCTGACCAGGTGCTTTCGGCCACTGAGCGCGCTTGCACCAGGTCTTCCGTTTGGCCCAGCAGGCGCGTCAGGCCACCCATGGTTTGCGCCGCTTGCTCGCTGACTCGTTGCGTGATCTCGCCCGCATGGCGCTCCATGGCCTCGCTGATGGCCCGTTGTTGCTCCAGCGTTTGTGTGCCCATGTGTCGCCATTCGCCTTGCAGGCCTTGGGCCAGCGTGTTCAGCCCCTCGCTCCAGGCCTGAAGGCGTTGTTCATCGGCCTGAGCCAAGGTCGCCTGAGAAGCCGACAGCGCTTCCTGCACCTGTACGATCAAATGCTGCGCGCCTTGCTCATGCGCCTGGCGGATGCCGTGCAGCGCACTCTCCAGGCCTTGCAACAGGCTTGCATTGCGATCGGTCTGGGCGCCCAGTGATTGCGTCCAGCCTTGGGAGACCGTCTGCGCCGTGGCGGCAAAGGCCTCAATGATGGCTTGCAGCTGAGCTTGTGTGGTCTGTGCCAACTCATCGCGTGAGCGTTTGGCCTCGAGTGACAAGGCCACCATGCTGGATTCGAAGATGGGCTTGAGGCTGTCACCCGCGGCCTTGCTGCTGGCGCTCAGGCTGTCTTTGAGCGATTGGCCCACATCGCGAGCCAGGTCGGTGTAGGTGCTGGCAGCTTGCTGGTGGAACTGTGCTTGCTGCGTGGCCAGTTGCTCACTCAGGCGCAGATGGTGCTGCGCCATGTGGTCCATCATGGCCTGCAGCTTGTCGGCCACAGCTGGCAATGCTTGCGACTGTGCCTGCAGTGCCTGGGTCACTTGCTCGCGCTGGTGGGCCCGCGAGAACGGGCGCAAGGTGGTGCCAATGACCGTGTCGAGCAGGCGGGAGGCCTCAAGCCGCTCGCGCCTGCACATGGCCGACATCAAGCCAAGCATGGCCGAGGTGGCCACGCCAGCGATGGAGGTGCCAAAGGCCAAGCCCAAGCCCTTGATGGGCTCGGCCAGCGCGCTGCGGATGGCTTGCAGATCGCCCGAGCCTTCCAAAGCAAACACGACGCCTTTGAAAGTCACGACCATGCCCAGGAAGGTGCCCAGCATGCCCAGCATCACGAGCAGGCCCACCAGGTAAGGCGTGAGCGCTGGTCCGGGCAGGCCCACGCGTTCACCGTCCATGCGCAGGCGCACGGGGTTTCGCAAGGTGGCGGGCACACGCGCCAACCATGCATTCAACTCAGGGCCCACTTCGCTGACTTCAGCCAGTGACTGGTTCAGTTGGCCTGTGACTTTGCGATATTGCGAGAGCTCTGAAGCGCCCAGCCCATAGGTGATGGCGATCACACCCGTCACGGCCAGGGCCAGCCAGTGGCC
>JBEANX010000235.1:0-3142 GCA_041165245.1 Pseudomonadota bacterium | reverse complement strand
TGTTTTGAGCAGCCTTCAGGGCGGCCAGGATTTGCGAGGCGCGGCTGGAAGGCAGGTCCAGGGGCGTGGTGGTGCCGATGGTCACGACCACGAAACCGTGGGTGGCCAAGCGCTTGGAGATGTCGGTGATCGAGCTCTCAGGAGAGACGAAACCAGGGCACACAGCGACCAGGGCGTAGCTGCCTGCTTGCTTGGGAGCGTAGATGGTGCCCTTGCCGAAGCCATTGGCAGTCACGGCTTGCGAATCGACGGCGTAAGGGCCGTCCTTCGACAGGTCGGCGACGGTGGCGGCACCAGCGGTGGCGCTCAGCAGGCCAACGGCAGCAGCCGCGGCGATGGATTTGATCGAGAACATGCTGTCTTCCTTCAAGGGTGGTTTGGATGGTCTGGCGCCAAGCCAAAACGCTTGGACACGGCACCAATGAACTTTAGCCGTGTCACTTTGTCAGAATTGAGCACGTTCAACAAAACCTAGGGTATGTCCCACGAGGGGTGTCCCTGATTCTGGATTAAACATCCCACCGACACAGGGGGTTGACGCCGCACCAAAGTGCCTGCGTCGCCCACCAAAAAGCTGCCTCAGGGGCAGTTGGAAGGCGCAGGTTTGCCCTCAAAGCGATCGGCGATGTAATCCCTCGCGCCCAGGAATCCCCATGGCAAGCCAATCAGGTGCCCGGCCAGGAAGGTGTGCTTTTGCACCTTCACACCCGCTTTGCACAAACCACCCACCCACTGGTTGAGGTCGTCCATGGACATGACCTGATCCAGCGTGGCCTGATAGACATAGTGCGGCACTTTGGGCGTGCGCTGGCCCAGGCGGTTCTCATCGATGACACGCTTGACCACCGGCAAGGCCAACAGGTCAGGCACCTTGACGTAGTCGCCCATGCGTTTGAAAGGGTAGGTCCAGAGTGTCTCGGTGGCACCGGTCATGAACTGGCCCACGCAGGCATTGGGCGCGCGTTTCATGAGCTCGCGACCTTTGTCGTTCACCAGCGCGTCGGGCTTGATCTCCGGGTAGGCCTTGGAGAGTGACATCACCATGGTCAGGTACAAGCCCGAGAACAAGCCGCCGTCGACCTTGCGCGCCACGTTGCCGATGTCCACCGGCACGCCACCTGCAGCCACGCCGACGATGTTGAGTTCAGGCGCGTACGTGGGGTGCAACTCGGCCGCCCAGGTTGAGGCGAGCGAACCGCCCGAGTAGCCCAGCAAGCCCACTTTGGTGCTTGCAGCCTCCAGACCCAAAGGCTCAAAACGTTGTGCTGCTCGCACGGCATCCAGCACGCCCTGCCCCGAGTTCACGGCAGCACCCCAGAGTGAATCGAGGCCTTCGTAGTCAGGCAGCGAAACCACCCAACCGCGCGCGAGCGCCGAGCTGATCTGCGGCTGCTCCAGCGCCCGACCACGGATGGCCGACTGGGAGGGCGCGCATTTCAAGGTCAGCGCGTCGTACGCCACTTGATAAGACAAAAGCACACGCCCCTTGGCAGGCGCGTGGGGCGGCACCAAGACCGTGGTAACGCTGGCGACCGGCTGCCCACGGCCGTCGGTGGAGCGGAACATCAATTGCCAGGCCTTGGCGTCGACGTCAAACGCAAAGAAGGCTTTGGGCTTGATCTCACGGATGCGCAGGATCGTGCCGGGGGCTGCCGCTGAAAGCTCAGCCGATGAGGGCTTGGCGTAGAAGGGGTCAGTGGCGGCATCCGAGGTGGCGGCGTCTGGCACAGGAAAGGCTTGAGGGGCCGCCAAGGCCGGCGCCAACAGCCCAAACGTGGCAGAAACCAGGGGGATCGAAGCCACCAAGGCCAGGGCGCGCAATTGGCGTTTTGGGAATGCAGATGAAAACATGCGCGCATTGTGCGCAAACCCAAGGCCTCGCAAGGCCTGTTCGCCAGTCAAACCCCTCAGGTAGAGGCCAACAAGGCCCATTGAACGTGGGGAGTCACGAGCGGCACATCGGCACCAGGGCTGGGCTTGATCAACCAATGGGACAGGGCCTGGCGGATTTCGGCTCGGCCTTGTTCGGCACCTGGCCCGCCGCCCTCTCGCCGCAAGGCATTGCCCATGGCCACGGCCAGGTTGCGCTGCCAGCGACCAAAACCAATGCGGCGAATCGCACTGCCTTCGGTCTGGCGCAGAAAGGTGGCTTCATCCCACTCCCAAAGTTGGAGCAGGGTCGGCTGGTGCAAGGCGGCTCGCACGTCGAAGTCAGGCACCACGGCGCGCTGCGCAAATTTGTTCCAGGGGCAAGCAAGCTGGCAGTCGTCGCACCCATAGATGCGGTTGCCGATCAAAGGGCGCAGGTACTCGGGGATCTCACCGGGGTGTTCGATGGTGAGGTAGGAGATGCACAAGCGTGCATCCACCTGCTGCGGCCCCACGATGGCGCCGGTGGGGCACAAGTCCATGCAAGAGGTGCATGAGCCGCAGTGGGCGCTTTCGGGTTCGGTGATCGGCAAAGCCAGGTCAACGTAGATCTCGCCCAGAAAGAACGTGGAGCCCGCTTCACGCGAAAGCAGCAGCGTGTGCTTGCCACGCCAACCCAGGCCGCTGCGGCTGGCCAGTTCGACCTCCAACACCGGGGCTGAATCGGTGAACACTCGGTGGCCAAACGGCCCCAGCAATTCGGCCAACTGATCAGCCAGCTTTTGCAGGCGGGCTCGCAAGACCTTGTGATAGTCGCGCCCCCTGGCGTAGATGGACACCGAAGCGTCACGCGCATGCTCGGGCGTTTTCAAGCGCTGCCACTCCATCGCTTGCCAGCCCTCAGGCACGCTGGCAGGCAGGTAATCCATGCGTGCCGTGATGACACGCACCGTGCCGGGCACCAACTCTGCAGGCCTCGCCCGTTTGAGCCCGTGGCTGGCCATGTAGTGCATCTCACCGTGGAAACCACGCGCCAACCAGTCCATTAAAGGGGCTTCAGCACTTGACAAGTCGACATCAGCTACGCCAATCTGAGAAAATCCCAGTTCTGTTGCCCATTGGCGCAAATTCGCCATGACCTCGATGAGGTTGGCCGCCCGGCCCGATTCGCCTGGATGAGGTGACTGAAGTACATGACGCATGTGACGATCGTAGCAAGCCTTACCCAATCAGCTGCCCCCTATGCCGCGGCGGCCCTTCTGGCACGTGAATT
>JBEANX010000234.1:0-3798 GCA_041165245.1 Pseudomonadota bacterium | reverse complement strand
AAGGCCATCCGCGAACAACAGGCCGCCGCTGAGGCAGACCGCCTGCGAGCGCTCAAGCAAAGGATGCAGGAAGTCATCGCCAACGATGGCCGCCTGGCCCAGTACCAGAGCCAGATCCAATTGGACCTCACGGCCGAGGGCCTGCGCATCCAGATCATCGACGACCAGAGCCGCCCCATGTTTGACAGCGGCGACGCATCGGTCAAAGGCTACATGCGTGACATCTTGCGCGCCATTGGCGGTGTGCTGATGGAGGTGCCCAACCGCCTCACCGTGGAGGGCCACACCGATGCCAAGCCCTTTGGTGCGGGCGACAAGGGCTACAGCAATTGGGAGCTCTCAGCAGACCGGGCCAATGCCTCCAGGCGCGAGCTGATGATGGGCGGGCTCAGTGGCGAAAAAGTGCTGCGCGTGCAAGGGCTGGCCGCCTCCATGCTCTATGAGAAGGACGACCCGCAAAGCCCTTTGAACCGACGCATCAGCATCATCGTGATGAACCGAGAGGCCGAAGACCGGGTTTTCAAAGCCGCTGAGAAAGAAGCCGCCCCCGAAGAGAAAGACGACGCAGAAGATGCGAAATCTGAACAAACCCCGCTCAAGAAGTGAGTTGGGGGGTCGATAAGCAATCGTGAAGTTCAATGTGGGGACACCTCAGGGCCCCATCTGAAGCCAAGGAAGCGCCATGAGCACACCCAATACCGACATGAAGTTTCTGGTCGTGGACGACTTTTCCACGATGCGCCGCATTGTTCGCGGTCTCCTCAAGGAGATCGGCTACAACAATGTCGAGGAGGCCGAAGACGGCGCCGTGGCCTTGAACATGCTCAAGAACGGGCGGTTCGACTTCGTGGTCAGCGACATCAACATGCCCAACATGAATGGCTTTGACCTGCTCAAGGCCATCAAGGCCGACGACAAGCTCAAGGCCCTGCCTGTGCTGATGGTCACCGCCGAGGCCCGCAAGGAAGACATCGTGCTGGCCGCCCAGACCGGCGCCGCGGGTTACATCGTCAAACCTTTCACCAAGGCCACCTTGGAAGAAAAGGTGATGAAGATCATGCAAAAACTCACGGCCACGGCCTGACCAGGGAGCGATCAAATGAAGATGGATGAGCTGCCAGAAAACATGACGATGCCTGCGGCGTCGCCCGAGATCTTCCAGCAACTGGGCACCTTGACCCGGCAGCTGCACGACACCTTGAACATGCTGGGTGTGTTGCCTGACCTCAAGCACACGGTGGGCGACTTGCCCGACGCCCGAAGCCGGCTCAACTACATCGCCCAAAAAACCGAAGCCGCGGCTGAGAAGGTGCTCAACCTGGTGGACAAGGCCAAGGCCGACCAGGAGCACATTGCCGCCGAGACCCGCAAACTGGCCGCCCTCATCACGGCAGACCCCGTCAAGGCGGTGGCCACAGGTGCAGTGTTCAATTTCGTGCAGGACGTCGAAGCCACGACCCACCAAGTGGACACCCACCTCACCGACATCATGATGGCGCAGGACTTTCATGACCTGACTGGCCAGGTGGTGGCCAAGGTGGTGAAGCTGGCCAATGACCTGGAAGGCCAACTCGTCAAGCTGCTGGTGCAAGCCGCGCCACCTGAGCAAGCGCACAAGGTCGAAGCCGCGCTGACCCACAACCAGGAGGAGCTCAACGGCCCCGTGGTGAACCCAGAAGGCCGCACCGACGTGGTCAGTAACCAGGGTGAAGTGGACGACCTGCTGGCCTCCCTGGGCTTCTGACCCTGCCACTTGCCTCCCCTTGACGACAGCGGCCATGTGCCGCTGTTTTGCTTTTTAGGCTTCCCGCGCTCAGCCAGCAGCCAAGGCTTCGCGAACCAGGGGCGCCTGGCGGCGCGACACGGCCAACCACTCTTGCGTGGTCTTGACCTGCACGGCCCACCCCTCCCCACCGTCCGGGTCATCGCGGCGCTCCAGCATGTGCATGGCGGCCTTGGCAACCAGGGCATTGCGGTGCACGCGGATGAAGCGCTCACCCAGGCGCGCTTCCAGCTCAGTGAGTGATTCGTCCATGATCCAGCTGTGGCTGTGGGTGCGCAAGGTGACGTACTTGAGCTCGGCCTTGAAATACAGCACCTCAGTCACAGGCACACGCACCATGCGGCCACGGTCTTGCACGAGCAGGCTGATGGCCCCCGGCGCCTCAGCGGCATCGACCTTGGCAGGCGCAGGCACCTTCAGGCGCAAACAGCGCTCCAGGGTTTGCTGAAGGCGGTCCTGGCGCACGGGCTTGGTGAGGTAATCACAAGCTTGCAGCTCAAAGGCCTTGAGCGCGTGCTCGGCGTGCGCCGTCACAAACACCACCTGCGCTTGGTGCGGCCCACCCCGCAGCTTGTCGGCCAGACGCAGGCCATCGGGGCCGGGCATCTGGATGTCTAAGAAGACCACATCGGCTTGATCGGGGTGTTCATCGAGCCAAGCCAAGGCGGCGCCAGCATCGCCCACCTCGGCCAGCACCTGCACGTGCATGGAAAGGGCGGTGCCCGCGCGTTGAAGCAGGCTGAGCATGCGGGCGCGGGCCAAGGGCTCGTCGTCCACCACCAGCACCTTCAGGCTTGCAGTGCTCATGCTTGTGCCCCCATGGGCATGCTGATGCGCACCACATAGCACTGGCCCTGCCCTGCGTCACCACTGACCACGGACTGCAAGCCAGCCTCGAACTGTGCCTGGACATCGTGCATGAGCAAGACGCGCTGGCGCACATTGCGAAGCGCGATGCCATGGCCCTGGCGGGCCGCAGGTGCCGCCTCATCGGGCACCGAGTTGCTCACGGTGATGTGCACGCGATCGCCCTTGCACTGGGTCTGCACGCGCAACCAACCGCCCTCTGCTGCTCGCTCAATGCCGTGCTTGACCGCGTTCTCCACCAAAGGCTGGAGCAAGAGGTTGGGCACCACCGCGCCAGAGGCCGCCTCGTCGATCACCCAATTGATGCGCAAGCGCTCACCAAAGCGCAACTGCTCGATGCCCAGGTAGCGGCGGGCGAGATCGATCTCGTCAGCCAGGCTGGCACGGGTGCTCGGTGAGGCCAAGGCACGGCGAAACAGTTCGGCCAGGTCTTCCAACACGGCCTCGGCGCGGTCCGGGTCGATCTGCACCAGGGCCATGGCCGTGTTCAAGGTGTTGAACAAAAAATGCGGCTGGATGCGGGCTTGCAGCTCCACCAGGCGCGCTTGCGTCTGCTGCGGCAAGGCCAGGCCCTCGCGTTGTTGCAGCCAGACCATCACGCAGGCGGCCATCACGGCACCACACACCATGGGCGCCATCAGGCTCCAACCCAGCCAATTGGCGCCACCCAGGCTCAAACCAAGCAGGCTGAACTGCCAGTGTCCGTAGGCGGCAGCCAGTGCCCCCAGCCCCATGAGCGCCGCCCATTGAGCCCAGCGAGCCTGCCGAGCCAAGACGCCTTTGAGCCCACACACCACCACCAACCAAGCCAGCAAGCTGGGCAGGCCCTGCGCATTGGCAAGCGACCAGCGCAACAGCCAAGACATCCACCCGGAGGCATCAAACAGCGTGCCCAACAACAAAACCAATTCGAAAGCAGACACCACACGCAGCACCGCACCCACGTGACACAGATCAAAAGCGCCTGCCGCGATCGGGCTCAAACCCGCGCCTGGCCTGCCCGATTCACGCCCTTCGTCCTCGGAAACCGCCCACATGGTGGGGGCGCGCAGAGGGTCCAGCGTCGAATCAAGCGCGCCAGGCACTGTCATGTCGGGGTGCTTCTCTTTAAAATCCATGGTTTGCACATTCTGCGTCACACGCGCCCT
>JBEANX010000233.1:0-9269 GCA_041165245.1 Pseudomonadota bacterium | reverse complement strand
TGGCGAGCTTCCGCACCAATCTGGGCATCCAGCTCAGCGACGACGACATGGCCAACTTCTCGTTCCGCAAGCCTGCGGAAGACAGCGAGGAGATCACCTATCTCAAGGCGCGCCGCGCCGCGCTGGGTGGCTATCTGCCCAAGCGCAACGTGAACGTGCCCGCGCTGCAGATTCCGCCGCTCGAAACCTTCAAGGCGCTGCTCGATGGCAGTGGTGATCGCGAGATCTCCACCACCATGGCCTTCGTACGCATGCTGACCGCGCTACTGAAGGACAAGAACATCGGCAAGAACATCGTGCCCATCGTGCCCGACGAAGCGCGCACCTTCGGCATGGAGGGCATGTTCCGCCAACTCGGCATCTACTCGGCGGAAGGCCAGAAATACACCCCGGTCGACAAGGACCAGGTCATGTACTACCGCGAAGACAAGGCCGGTCAGATCCTGCAAGAAGGCATCAACGAAGCCGGTGGCATGTGCTCGTGGATCGCAGCGGCCACGTCGTACTCGACGAACAACCGCGTGATGATCCCCTTCTACATCTACTACTCGATGTTCGGGCTGCAACGCATTGGTGACCTGGCCTGGGCGGCAGGTGACATGCAGGCGCGCGGCTTCTTGCTGGGTGGCACATCGGGCCGCACCACGCTGAACGGCGAAGGCCTGCAGCACGAAGACGGCCACAGCCAGCTGGTGGCGGGCACCATCCCCAACTGCCTGAGCTATGACCCGAGCTATGCGCACGAGGTGGCCGTGATCATTCAGAACGGCCTCAAGCGCATGGTCGAGCAGCAAGAGAACGTTTTTTACTACTTGACGCTGCTGAATGAGAACTACGCTCAGCCTGGCCTCAAGCAAGGCACGGAAGCAGAGATCATCAAGGGCATGTATTGCCTGCAAGATGCAGATGCCAAGCACCCCTTGCAAGTGAACTTGCTGGGTTCGGGTTCGATCTTGCGTGAATCCGTCGCAGCCAAGGAGCTGCTGGAATCAGAATGGGGCGTTGGCGCCCATGTCTGGAGCTGCCCAAGCTTCAACGAGCTGGCCCGTGATGGCCAGGACGCCGAGCGCTGGAGCCTGCTGCACCCCACCGAACCTTCGCGTGTGTCCTTCGTGGCCCAACAGTTGGGCAAGACCCAAGGCCCCGTGGTGGCGTCGACCGACTACGTGAAAGCCTTGCCTGAGCAGATCCGTGCCTTCATCCCTAAGGGCCGCAGTTTCAAGGTGCTGGGCACCGACGGCTTTGGGCGCAGTGATTTCCGCTACCGCCTGCGCGAGCACTTCGAGATCAACCGCCATTACATCGTGGTGGCGGCCTTGAAGTCGCTGGCCGATGAAGGCGCTTTGCCTGCTTCGAAGGTGGCTGAGGCCATCACCAAATACGGCATTGCCGCTGACAAGATCAACCCGCTGTATGCGTGAGGCGGAGAACACACATGGCATTGATTGAACTGACCGTCCCCGACATCGGCGACGTGAGCGATGCAGCAGTGATCGAACTGCTGGTCAAACCGGGCGACACCATCAAACCCGAACAAAGCCTGATCACCATCGAGTCTGACAAAGCTTCGATGGAGGTGCCCTCCAGCCTGGGCGGCGTGCTCAAGGAGTTGCGCGTCAAGCTGGGTGACAAGGTGAGCATGGGCTCGATCGTGGCGGTGCTGGAAGCGGCCGAGGGGGGCGCAGCAGTGGCAGCGCCTGCACCGGCTGCTGCTCCTGTGGCTGCTGCGCCGGCACCAGTTGCGCCTGCGCCAACGGCGCCGGTGGCAGCTCCAGCACAAGGCCCCGCACCTGTGGCCACCGCAGACGCCAAGCCTCACCCCACCGCGGTGCTGACTCAAGCCCCTGTGCTGCCCGCCAACACCGTGGCTCACGCTTCGCCTTCCGTGCGCCGCTTTGCGCGTGAACTGGGCGTGCCATTGGATCGTGTGCCAGGCTCAGGGCCCAAGGGCCGCATCACGAATGTTGACATCCAGAACTTCGTCAAGGGCGTGATGTCGCAGCCAGTGGCCCAAGCGGCGTCGGCTGCAACGGGTGCTGGCAGTGCCGACCTGGGCGGCATGACCTTGCTGCCTTGGCCCAAGGTGGACTTCAGCAAGTTCGGCCCGGTGGAGCGCCAGCCGCTGTCGCGCATCAAGAAGTTGTCGGGTGCCAACCTGCACCGCAACTGGGTCCGCATCCCGCATGTCACCAACAACGAAGAGGCCGACATCACCGATCTGGAGGCCCTGCGCGTGCAGCTCAATGCCGAGCATGCCAAGGCCGGCACCAAGTTCACGCTGCTGGCCTTTTTGCTCAAGGCCTGTGCGGTGTCTCTCAAGAAGTTCCCCAACTTCAACGCCTCGCTCGATGGCGACGACCTGGTGCTCAAGGGCTATGTGAACATCGGCTTTGCTGCTGACACCCCCAATGGGCTGGTGGTGCCTGTGATCCGCGATGTCGACACCAAGAGCATCAGCCAGCTCGCGCTGGAAACCGCAGCCCTGGCCGGCAAGGCCCGTGAAGGCAAGCTCACACCAGCTGAAATGACGGGCGGGAACTTCTCGATCAGCTCGCTGGGTGGCTTTGGTGGCACCACCTTCACGCCCATCATCAATGCGCCTGAGGTGGCGATTTTGGGCGTGTGCCGCGCCAGCATGAAGCCAGTGTGGAATGGCAAAGAGTTCGTGCCACGCTTGATCCTGCCGCTGAGCCTGAGCTACGACCACCGCGTCATCGACGGGGCGGCTGCGGCCAAGTTCAACGCCTACCTGGCCAGCTTGCTGGCTGATTTCCGCCGCGCGCTGGTCTGAGGCACAAGGAACACACCATGAGTTTGATTCAAGTGCCTGTGCCCGATCTGGGCGACATCGAAGACGCAGCCATCATTGAGATCCTGGTCAAGCCGGGCGACACCATCACCGCTGAACAAAGCCTGATCACCCTGGAGTCCGACAAGGCCTCCATGGAAGTGCCTTCGCCGCAAGCCGGTGTGGTGCGCGAACTGCTGGTCAAGATCGGTGACAGGGTGGGGCAGGGCAAGCCCATCTTGATGCTGGAGGTGGCGGGGGATGTGGCCGCAGCGCCTGCGGCACCCGCTGCAACGGCCTCAGCCCCTGCACCTGCCGCAGCTCCTGTTTCTGCACCTGTAGCTGCCCCCGAGGCTGCTACCGTGGCTGTTCCGACCAGCAACGCTGCCGTGGTCAACGCACCAGCGGAAACCGACTGCGATGTCCTGGTCCTGGGCGGTGGCCCTGGCGGCTACAGCGCGGCCTTCCGCGCGGCCGACCTGGGCCTGAAGGTCATGCTGGTCGAACGTTATGCCGAGCTCGGTGGCGTGTGTCTGAACGTGGGTTGCATCCCCTCCAAGGCGCTGCTGCATGTGGCCGCCGTGATGGACGAAGTGGCCCACTTCGAAGCCCTGGGCGTGAGCTATGGCGCGCCCAAGCTCGAGCTGGACAAGCTGCGTGCCCACAAAAACGGCGTGACAGGCAAGCTCACCGGCGGCCTGGCCTTCATGGCCAAGGCGCGCAAGGTCGAGGTTGTGCGCGGTTACGGCTCGCTCACCAGCCCGCACAGCATCGAGGTGGAACTCACCACGGGACCCGCACAAGACAAGACGGGCAACAAGCGCAGCATCAGCTTCAAACGCGCCATCCTGGCGGCAGGCTCGCAAGCGGTGCACTTGCCCTTCTTGCCAGATGATCCGCGTGTGGTCGATTCCACCGGCGCCTTGGGCCTGCCCAGCGTGCCTAAGAGCATGCTGGTCATCGGCGGGGGCATCATCGGCCTGGAGATGGGCACGGTGTATTCCACGCTGGGCGCGCGCATCGACGT
Source organism: Pseudomonadota bacterium (assembly GCA_041165245.1). GTDB lineage: Bacteria > Pseudomonadota > Gammaproteobacteria > Burkholderiales > Burkholderiaceae_C > Aquabacterium. The sequence goes on along the minus strand of JBEANX010000233.1, from coordinate 5,454 downwards.
GGTCGAGATGAGCGAGACCCTCATGCCGGGCGCCGACCGCGACCTGGTCAAGGTCTGGGACAAGCACAACGCCCCCCGCTTTGACCGCGTCATGCTGGGCACCAAAACCGTGGCGGCCAAGGCCACGCCTGAGGGCATCGAGGTGCGTTTTGAGGCGGCCAAGGAAGGACAAGCCGCGCCTGAATCCAAGGTCTATGACCTGGTGCTGCAAGCGGTGGGCCGCAGCCCCAACGGCCGCAAGATCGGCGCCGACAAGGTGGGCCTCACCGTGAATGAGCGCGGCTTCATCCCCGTGGACATCCAGATGCGCAGCAATGTGCCCAGCCTGTTCGCCATTGGTGACATCGTCGGTCAGCCCATGCTGGCCCACAAGGCGGTGCATGAGGGCCATGTGGCTGCAGAGGTCATCGCCGGTGAACTGCTGGGTGACGCCAAGCTGGCCGGCGCTGCCTTTGATGCCCGCGTGATCCCCTCGGTGGCCTACACCGACCCGGAAATTGCCTGGGTGGGCGTCACGGAGGAGCAAGCCAAGGCGCAAGGCACCAAGGTGCACAAGGGCCTGTTCCCTTGGAGCGCCTCGGGCCGCGCCCTGGCAAATGGTCGCTCTGAGGGCTTCACCAAGCTGATCTTTGACGAAGAGAGCGGTCGCATCATTGGTGGCGGCATCGTCGGCACGCATGCCGGAGATCTGATCGGCGAAGTGGCCCTGGCCATCGAGATGGGCGCTGATGAGGTGGACATCGGCAAGACCATCCACCCGCACCCCACACTCGGTGAGAGCGTGGGTCTGGCCGCCGAAGCCGCGCATGGCTCATGCACCGACCTGCCACCTGTCAGAAAGAAATCAGCATGAAAAAGGCCCGCTGGTGAGGCGGGCCCTTCAACGAAAGCGGTCTGTTCGAACGAATGCTCGGTCAGGCCGCTTTTTTCATGCCTGCGCGGCTGGGCATTGGCGAGACGCCGCCGTGCAATTCGACCGGGCAAAAGTCATTGGCATCGAAGTTGCCCAGTTGCACCTGAACCAGCTTGCGCTGACCTTGCACGCCATTCATGCGCCAGTGGGCCATGCGGATGTTGTCCACGATGGCGATGTCGCCGCGCTTCCACTCCATCAGCGTCGAGCTCTTGTAGATGTGGGCAAACAATTCGCGTTGCTCGGCTTCATCCCACGGCAAGGCTTTTTGGTCGGCCGAATACAAGCCCCACAGGTAGTTGGTGCCCTCGGCATTGGGGCAACGGCTCAGCCCTGGGCGGTCTGAAAAAGCCTCGGTGGCGGCCTCCAGGGCAGGGCCGTTGGTGTTGCGCGCAAAGGCCCAGGGCTGCAAACAGGCATCTCCCGTGACCGGGTGCATGCAGACCGCGGGCGTGCGGGGCGAGCCCAGGCGAGCACGGCCATCGGGCAGCATTTCATGCACAGTGACAGGGCTTTGGCTCAGGATGGCCCGGTCCAGCAAGTTGAGCTTGCGGGCCGTGATGTAGTAGAGGTTGTTGTAGGCGCGGGTGTACTTGTCGCGCAGGTTCGCAGGCAACTCTCTCATCAGCTGAGACAAGTCGGCCAAGCCCGTCTCGGCCTGGAAATCACCAGGCTGGAAGCAGCACAAAGACAGGTAGCGTGCACGCTTGGGGCTGCCGCCACCTTCCACGTGTGGGCCTTGAACCGCGTTAGCAACAGGGCCCAGTTGCACGGTGTTGGAGGTCACGAAGCGGCGGTAATCGCCCGAACCCATGAGGCCCTCGGTGTAGCCGCGCAGCCAGTTGCTGAAGGCACCCGGCAAGCCCTTGAGGTTGAAGCCGTTCCAGGAATCAACACCCAGGCCTTCCACCATCGTGGCCTCAAAGGCTTCGGCATTGTTGTCGTTGATGCCGCGAAACAGCACCACACCACGGGTGTCCACGCGGCCTTTGATGAAGGCTTGGTGGCGCTTGAGGATGGCCTTGAGTTCGACAAAATCCATCGGCTTGCGGGCCACCAAGGTGCTCACGAAGGCATGGTCTTCTTGCAGGTCGAAATGCGCCAGGAGGTCAGCGGGAGCGTTCATGCTTGTTCTACTCTTGTGTGTCAGTGTGTGGCGCCCGAAGGTGCGGTTTGAACTGCCGCTGTGGCTGCTGCGGACGGCAGAACCGCGTTGTGGCGCAGACCTTCGCATTGCCTGACGATCTCGTCGATGTAAGCATCGACATCTGAGCCTGCGATTTCATTGGCTTGCCACGCGAGCGCCAATTGCAGGCGGTCGCCCATGCTGGAAACCACTGCAAGGAGCGACATGCCCACGCTGATGGCCCAAATGTTGGAGACCTGGATGCGGGCATCGGGTGGCGTGAGCGAATCAGCCGACCCAATGTTGGAGAGGTAAAAACTGGGCGCCAGGCGTTTGCCACGGCCTTTCGCATTGTTGCCCAGCCTGGTCAGCAAACGCGCACCCAAGAGAGGCAGTGCACATTGGATGGCATAGGAGAAGGCGCTTTCTCGCGCTTCGAGGCGGCGTATGCCTTCTTGCGCTTGGCCGTGCATGTCATCGGCCTGGGCTTGCAAGTGGGGCTGGGCTTGCACATTCAAACCGACACTGCCCACGAAATTGCCCATCTGTGGGCCTTTGCCGTCGGGGAACATGCGGCGCAGGTTCACGGCCACGCGAAGGTCCAGCATGGCCTTATCGCCCGCAGTTCCCGATGCACGTTTGAGCATGGCTTGTGCCAAGATCGCACCAATCATGGTGTTGATGGTGGTCTGATGCTGTTTGGCGATCCTCTTGGCCTCTGGCAAGGAGAAGGGAAGCACCACATGCCGGGCATCGCTGTGAACGCTGCGCGGGCTGTCTCGGTGGTGAAGCCCGACGATTTCTCGGCCACGTCGAAACGCTTGATCGGCCCGAAGGTGGCGCCACCAAGTGGCCAGGCTGGCAGGCCACTGCCACCAATGCCTGGGCATCAGAGCCACGGTGTCTGAGCCCGTTTCCAGAGCTTGTTTGACCAGAGGCTGGCCATTGAGGCATTTCATGATGCTCTGGATCGCCAGGAACATGCTGGCCCCATCGCCCATGATGTGGTGCATGTTGAAAAGCAGCACCGGTTGCGTCGGATGGGGGTAGAAGCGCACCCGCCAAGGCAGGCCACGCTGCAGGCTGAGTGGCGTGTTGAGCTCTTCAAGCTGGATGGCCAATTGCTCCTGGGGGCTGAGGGCGTCAGGAAGGTGGATGACGCGCAAAGCCTGAGCCACCATCATGCGCAGGTCTGGTCCTTCGGGGAGGATCTCCAGTTGCCAGCTCAGCCAGGTGGGCGCGAGCACTGCGCGCAGCCGTGGCCAGGCCAAAGCGGTTTGCCACAGGGCTTCTTGCAGGGCTTCGACCGTGACATGACCACTCAAGGTCATGACATACGGTTGATTGATGGGGCCGACCTGACGCTCGCAACACATGGCGAGAAATTCCGATCGGTTGAGCGCAACTTGACTGCTCACAGCGTCCTCTTCTGGTCAAGGCGAAACGACTGCCTTGATCCTTCTTGATATTGGCAATGTAGCCAATTCACATATCGTGGCCAACGGTGTCTTCCCGGCCCCGGACTCAGGGGCCGGGCGGCATTGGCTCCAGCTCAAGCGCCCACCGGGGACTCAAGCGAGGGTGTTCCCGTACCTTTGCTCGAAGGCATGATGCTCGGCTTTGCTCACGGTGAGGTGGATGTCAACACCCCCATCACCCTGGGGCGTGGGAACGATTTTGAGCATGCGAAACGGTACCGCCATGGGGTTGAACCAACTCGGTTGCCCCGTGCCCAGATCCAGCCCGTAGACGGGCAGGTGGTTGTAGTTGTTCTGCACGAAGCCTCCCTCTGGCGCATTGACCACGGCCCGAGGGATGAGTTTGCCGATGGTGCCAGCTCGGCGATGCCGCTCCAGCAACCCCAGGTAGCCCAAGGACTCTTCGGTGCTGTGCATCGCACCTGGTCGCTTGAACGTCAAGGCCAGCTCCCCGTCGGTCTGCGTCATGAGAGCTTCGTGAGAGAACGTCACTGACTCCTGCGCCAGGGCATTGCCAAACATGCGGTGCGGCAGGTTCAGCGCCTTGCGGTAGCGCAGGTCCGAAACCAAGCTGAGCATGCGGTCGCCCTGGTGCTTTTGGGCCGGGGCCATGAGCTTGATGGCGTGCGCGGTCACCAGGTCGGCCACGCTGATGCGCGAGCCGAGCGGCTCGCCAGCAGGGATGCTGTCCTTCATGGCCTGGATGGCCTGCGGCGAAACTCGGTAGACCCCCAACTTATTCTCAAAGGCCTGCCAGATCAACTTGGGGTAAAGCCGCATCTTGGTGGCCAGGTCTGGCTCGGCCATGGCTTTGCGCGTGTCGGGTGCATCCGCCGCCTTTTGCATGAGATCAAACAGGCAATCACGGTCTTGCACGGGCCCGGCCACATCTGCCCCATGGGCAACGGCAGTCCAGTCCTGGAGGAAGTTCCAGAAGGTGCTGCCATCCATCAGGCTGTGAACCACCTGAACAGACAGCACCGTGCCGCCATCTTTGAAGCGATACACGCCCAGCTGCACCAAGGGGATCTGTTTGGGGATGACCCGCCACGGCAAGATGGTGTGGATGAAGCGATAGCAATCCCGGCGCATCGGGTGGTTCAGCCCGTACTTGGGCATGGGGCCTTCGCAGTCGAAAACCTCCAGCAGCAGGCCTTCGTCGTTGCCGACCACCACGTCATCGCCATCGGCATCCTTTTGCATGCGCCCCGTGATCATGGGGTGGTGCGGGGTGGTTTCTTTCAGGGAACGCCTCAAGCGCTCGACATCCAGACCTTGCTCATAGACATAGAACACCGCGACACCGACGTGCCTGACCATCAAATCCGATGCGGTCAACTTTTGCGCCGGGCGTTTGACGCCTGATTTGACAAACTCGGAAGAGACAAGTTGGGGGCGGATGCGGCTCATGAACGGCGATGCAGACGGTGCAGGCCTGCGACAACTGCAGTCGACAGGTAGAGCGTGAGAATCTAATGCATGCAGGGGGTGGTGCCACTCGTCGTCTTCCCTGGGCTTTGCCGCATGATCCGATCGAATTCATGTCAGCGACATGTTGGGTGACTGCTGATGCCCGACAATTGAACTCCCCACCCGCTGCCATCGACGCTCAACGTGCCAGAACCCATCGCCCTGCCAGAAGACGATCACGAACAAGACCCGGCGGGCCGCCAGGCGGTGGCTCGTCGCAGCACCCTGGTCAGCGTGTGTGTGAACTTGGTGCTGACCGTGGTGCAGGTTGCAGCGGGCGTGTGGAGCCACTCTCAGGCGCTGGTGGCCGACGGCATCCATTCGCTGTCAGACCTCCTGGCTGATTTTGTCGTGTTGCTGGCCAATCGTCACAGCCACCAGGGCGCCGACGAGGACCACCATTACGGCCACCAACGCTACGAAACCGCCGCCTCGTTTGCCGTGGGGCTGATGTTGCTGGCGGTGGG
>JBEANX010000232.1:0-4505 GCA_041165245.1 Pseudomonadota bacterium | reverse complement strand
CCATTTCAGGCGCCCGCTGGCATGGGCGTCGGCCAGCAAGGTGCGCACGAACTCGCCGGGTGCCAACCACCCGCCTTGCTGAAACAACCAGCCCCCGCTGGGCACCTGGGCACCACTCCATGCTTGTGCCTCAGCCTGGTTCAAAAAGCGCACGTGGTCGTCGAGCAGGCTCAGTTTGCTCAGTAGCGCCTGGGCTTCATCTGCCTGGGTGGAGGCGTCCAGCCGCAAAAGGCCTTCGCATTGCCCGGCCAGCCGTCCAGCTTTGATCCAGCTTGACGCGAGGGAAGCCACCTGCAAGGCTGCGGCCCGGTGCGCTCGCGCATGGAGGCCATCTTCGCCATGCACGATGCTGTGGAACAGGCTGCCTGGGTTGCCCGAAGCCTCTTGGGCAGGTTCTGCGTGCTTGTCCAGCACGGTGACGCGCCAGCCCTCGCGGCACAGGGCCCAGGCAGAGACCGCGCCCGCCAGGCCACTGCCGACGACCACGGCGTGGGGTCTGTTTGTGTTTGGGTGGGCCCGCCCTGCATCCAGTGTGGGCCACAGGCCGCCAGGGGGCGGTGCTGCGTGAAACCTGGGCTCGTACTTCGCGTGCATGCGCTCACAGTGGCTGCCGCTTTCATCAATTCGCTCGACTGCAAAGCCCGCTTTTGTCAACGCGTCGTGCACAGCGGGCGCCACCGTCCATGTGGCTACCGTGGCGCCAGGGGCGGCCAGCCGGTTGAGCCGGCTGAGCCAATGCGAGTCCCACATGTCTGGGTTGCGCTCGGGTGTGAAACCGTCCAGGTAAAAGGCATCGACCGATGCCAGCAGGGCGGGGATCATGTCCTTCACATCGCCCAGCGCCAGAAGCAACGTCACGTGAACGGTCGGGTGGACGTTGCCCACGGCACCAGTGAGTTCAGCCTCGTCAAAATCCAGGGTATGCATGCCTGGGGTGAGCGTGGGCCAGGCATCGATCAAGCGTTGTGACAGCGCTGCACCCTCCGCTTCGCCCACCACCAGTTCATGCCGGCTGTGGACGGCCGCCAGGTCTTCGCGACCCAGCGGGTGTTTCTCAATGGAGATGAACACGAGGTGCTCGCACCGCTGTGGGTCTGCCCGCCAAGCGGCCCAGGTGGCCAGGAAGTTGTTGCCCAGGCCAAAGCCCGTTTCCAAGATGACAAAGCGCTGCCGACCTTGCCCATGCTTGCCCTGCCATCGCTCGGGCAAGGCATTGCCCTGAAGAAAGATGGCTCTGGCGCGCTCCCACGCCCCAAGCTCGCCGTGGTAGACGTCCTCATAGAGCAGGGAGTAAGGCACATGGGGGCCGTGTCCGTGTGGGCTCACCCCCAATTGGGCCTGGCAGATGGTCATCGTCTGTCGTCAAAAGAAAAGCGTCAAAAGAAAAGGGCCCCTCGTGGAGCCCTGCGGGTGGCTCACCGCTTTGGCAAGCCTGGGTTGGCAAAGATCACACAGCGTTCACTGCGCCACCCAGCCACCGTCCATGTTCCAAGCCACCCCTCGAACATTGTCGCCAGCGCTTGAGCACATGAACACCGCCAAGTCACCCAATTGTGCCGGGGTCACGAACTGAAGCGAAGGCTGCTTCTCGCCCAGCAGCTCCACCTGAGCCTTGTCGACGGTGATGCCTTCTTTCTCTGCACGTGCTTCGATCTGCTTTTGCACCAGGGGCGTGAGCACCCAGCCCGGGCAGATGGCGTTGCAGGTCACGCCCGTGGTGGCGGTGTCCAGCGCGACCGATTTGGTCAGCCCAACCAAGCCGTGCTTGGCTGCCACGTAGGCCGACTTGCCAGCCGACGCCACCAGGCCATGGGCCGACGCCACGTTGATGATGCGTCCCCAGTTCTTGGCTCGCATGCCAGGCACGGCCAGGCGGGTGGTGTGAAAGGCCGAGGTCAAGTTGATGGCCAAGATGGCATCCCACTTTTCAGGCGGGAAGGCCTCGACGTTGGCCACAAACTGAATGCCAGCGTTGTTCACCAGGATGTCCACGCCGCCAAACTCAGCTTGCGCATAGGCCATCATGGCTTCGATCTCGGCCGCCTTGGACATGTCGGCGCCGTGGTAACCCACACGGATGCCATGGGCGCTGCCCGCCTGCAACACTTCTGCTTTGGGGCCTTCCGTGTCGCCAAAGCCATTGAGAATCACGTGGGCGCCCTGAGCTGCCAGTTGCAGGGCGATGCCCAGGCCAATGCCGCTGGTCGAGCCGGTGACAAGGGCGGTTTTTCCGTTCAACATTCAGGCCTCCTGAGGGTCAGAACAAAGACAATGGATCACTGCGAACCTTCTGGTTCGAGCCGATGGAATCTACAGCATGAATCAAGCCAAGCAAACCAACATCACCGCCCAAGATCCTCAGTTGTTTCATGTGGTTTGCCCCGGCGCAAGCACGCTGGATGCGGGCACCCACCGCATGGCGTATTGGTCATGGGGCGATGTGAGCAACAAGCGCACCCTGCTGTGTGTCCATGGGCTGAGCCGCCAGGGGCGTGACTTCGATGTGCTGGCTCGGCGCTTGTCTGCCCGTTACCACGTGGTCTGCCCGGACGTGGTGGGGCGTGGGCAGTCAGATTGGCTGGCCGATGCCAAGGGCTACCAGGTTTTCTCTTACGCTTCCGACATGATTGCGCTGGGCCAGGCGCTCAAAGCCGCCAAGGGCATCCAGCCTGAAGACGGCCCCTTGGACGTCGATTGGGTGGGCACATCCATGGGTGGCCTCATCGGCCTGGGCTTTTCATCTCTCCCGCCTGAGGCTTCCGGCCTGCGCATTCGCCGCATGGTGCTCAATGACGTCGGGCCACGCTTGCGCATCGAAGCTTTGCTGCGCATTGGCGCCTATCTGGGCTTGCCCAAGGTGTTCGCCACCGAACAAGAGGCGGCTGATTACCTGTGGTCCATCTCGACCGGCTTTGGCCCTCACACGCCCCAGCAGTGGCTGGATTTGTGCTTGCCCCTGCTCAAGCCAGCCGCTGGTGGCACTGGCCTGATGTTGCGATATGACCCCGCCATTGCTGAGCCCTTCAAAGCCATGACGGCTGAATCGGCCACGGCAGGCGAAGCCATGGTCTGGCAGGTTTACGACAATCTGAAAGCTGAGACCTTGTTGTTGCGTGGGGCCGATTCTGATCTGCTCGATGCCGCCACTGCGCAGGAGATGACCCAACGTGGCCCCAAAGCCAAGCTCGTGTCATTTGAAGGCGTGGGCCACGCACCGACCCTGATCGCCGAAGACCAGGTGTCTGCGGTGGAGGGCTTTTTGCTCGCATGAAGACGCAATCTCTCCAGGCCAGCACCTCGCCTCATGCTGTGGGTGATGACCTTGCCTTGCCCGGCGCTGCAGCGGTGCTGCCGTCAGCCATCGTGGCCTATGCCGACCTGCACCCCTCTGATGCAGCCACAGGCGTTGACTTGCTGCGCCGTGCCCGCGCCTTTGCCGAGCCCTTGCTAACAGCGCAGCGTTTTGACACAGGTGAGGGCGCCATGGCCCATGCCGATGGCACCGCGCTGATCTTGCAGGGCATCGGCTCACCGCCTGCATTGCTAGCCGCGGCCTACTTGGTCTATGCCAGCGAATACCTCACGCCGCCAGAAGAAGTGGTCGGGCGTGCGTTTGGCGACGACATGGCCCACCTGGTGGGCGCCACCCGCAAGCTGGTGCAGGTGCAACGCAACGCACGCGATGCCTTGAGCGATCAGGCCGACGGTCCGTTGGCGGCGGACCAGATCGAGCGCATCCGCAAGATGCTGCTGGCTTTCTCCAAAGACCTGCGCGTGGTCCTCATGCGCCTGGCATCTCGCTTGCAAACCCTGCGCCATTACGCGCAATCCAAACAGCCTTGCCCCAAGGCCTTGGCGCGTGAATCGCTGCAGGTGTTTGCGCCTTTGGCCAATCGTCTGGGCATTTGGCAAATCAAGTGGGAGCTGGAGGACTTGTCCTTCCGCTTCTTGCAGCCTGAGGTCTACAAGGGCATCGCCCAGTCACTGGAAGGCAAACGTGTTGAGCGAGAGCTTCAGGTCGAAGCCGCCCGCCTGCGACTGGAGCAATCGCTGCGCGATGCGGGTTTGAGCGCCAGCGTTCAAGGTCGCCCCAAGCACCTCTACAGCATCTGGAAAAAGATGCAGGGCAAGAACTTGCCCATCGACCAGGTGTTTGACCTTCAAGCCTTGCGCGTCATCGTGCCCGATGTGCCTGCTTGCTATGCCGCCCTGAGCCGCACGCACGAGGTCTGGCACCCTTTGCAGGAAGAATTCTCTGACTACATTGCCCGGCCCAAAGGCAATGGCTACCAGTCGCTGCACACCGTGGTGTTGGACGACGCCAGCCGCCCCATTGAGATCCAGATCCGCACCCAGGCCATGCATGACCATGCCGAGAGTGGTGTCGCGGCGCACTGGGCCTACAAAGAGGCTGGCGCCAAAGGCTACGCAGGCGTTCAAGCTGCGGGCGATTTCGAGAGCCGCGTGGCCGAAGCCCGCAAGACCGTGCTGCGCCAACTGCTGGC
>JBEANX010000231.1:0-7717 GCA_041165245.1 Pseudomonadota bacterium | reverse complement strand
GCAAAGGGGCCCGGCAGGTTGCGCGTGAGGTCGATCACGCGCAGGCCATCGAGCAGCCCTGACAAAGCACCCGAAGAAGGGCCGAAGCCCTTCGATGCATCACCGCCCGTCAAAGCACGTCCTCGAAGCGCCCACCCTCCTGAGCCATCTTCACGACCACCTCGGCAGGCTCGAAGCGTGGGCCGTAGGCCTGGGCCAACTCACGGGCACGCTCCACGAAACGCTTGGCACCCACCGCATTGATGAACTGCAGTGCGCCGCCCTGGTTGGGTGCAAAGCCCCAGCCAAAGATCGAGCCGATGTTGGTGTCGGCCACAGAGCGCACCACCTTTTCTTCAAAGCAACGCGCGGCCTCGTTGGCTTGGGCGTAGAGCAGGCGGTCCACCAGCTCTTGCTGCGTGGGTTGCTCCGCCTTGGGCGGGTAGACCTCCAGCAGACCGGGCCACAAGCTCTTGTCCTTGCCTGCGTAGTCGTAAAAGCCTTGGCCCGACTTCTTACCGATTCGGGCCTGCTCGCCACCGATCTTCTGCACCACATAGAAACCGGGGTGCACGGGGATGGTGGTGCCCTCGGCCTCGAGGTCCTTGCGCGTCTGCTCGGCGATGTGCAGCGACAAGCTCAGCGAGACCTCATCTTGCAAGGCCAGCGGCGGCATGGGCATGCCTGCCTTCAGGCCAGCCACCTCGATCGAGCGGGGGTGGATGCCCTCGCCCAACATGGCCATGCCTTCCATGATGTAGGTGGTGAACACGCGCGAGGTGTAAAAGCCGCGCTTGTCGTTGACCACGATCGGCGTCTTGCCGATCTGCAGCACGTAGTCAAAGCCACGGGCCAAGGTCTCGTCCGACGTTTCCTTGCCCACGATGATCTCGACCAGCGGCATCTTGTCCACAGGCGAGAAGAAGTGCAGGCCCAGGAAGTTGGCAGGGCGCGCGCTGGCCTTGGCCAGGCCCGTGATGGGCAGCGTGGACGTGTTGGAGGCATACACCGACGTGGCCGGGATCACGGCCTCGGACTTTTGCGTGCACACGGCCTTGATGTCGCGGTCTTCGAACACCGCTTCGATCACCAGGTCGCAGCCGGCCAGGTCGTCATAAGAGGTGGTGGGCTGGATGCGGGCCAGCAAAGCGTCGCGCTTTTCAGCCGTGCTCCTGCCGCGAGAGATGGCCTTGTCCAAGATGCCTTGCGAATAGGCCTTGCCCTTCTCGGCGTTCTCTTGCGTGGTGTCCAGCAGCACCACCTCGATGCCGACCTTGGCCGACACATAGGCAATGCCTGCACCCATCATGCCGGCGCCCAGCACACCGAGCTTGCTGACCTTGGTCTCGGCCGGGCCCTTGGGGCGCGACTGGCCCTTCTTGATGGCGTTGAGCTGGTGCCACAGCGTGCCGATCATGTTCTTGCTGGTCTGCGAGACCACACAGGCCGCGAAGTAGCGCGACTCGACCTGCGAGCCCGCGTCGAAGTCCAGCAAGCAGCCTTCGAACAGGCAGCTCATGATGTGGGTGATGGCCGGGTAGTTGCCATGCGCCTTGGCATTGGCCATGGACGGCGAGATGGCCAGCACCTGCACCACAGCCGGGCTCTTGCTGTCGCCACCGGGAATCCGAAAGCCCTTGGCATCCCAAGGCTGCGAGGGCTTGGGGTTGGCCAGGCACCAGGCACGGGCTTTGGCCAGCAGCTCGTCGCGGTTGGCGGCAAGCTCGGTCACCAAGCCCATGTCTTTGGCCTTGGCGGCTGTGAGCTCCTTGCCTTGGGTGATCAGCTCCATGGCCTTCTGGATGCCCACCATGCGGGGCACACGCTGCGTGCCACCGCCACCGGGCAGCAGGCCCAGCTTGACTTCAGGCAGGCCCAGCTTGGTCTTGGCGTCGTCGATGGCGATGCGGGCATGGCAGGCCAGGGCCAGCTCCAGGCCGCCACCCAGGGCCGTGCCATTAAGCGCAGCAACCACGGGCTTGCCGCTCTTTTCCATGCGGCGCAGCATGCCCTTGAGGTCTTCGCAGAGCTTGTAGGCTTCTTCGGCGCTGGTGATCTGCGTGAGCTGGTCGATGTCGGCGCCCACGATGAAGGTGGACTTGGCCGAGGTGATGACCAGGCCCTTGAGGCCAGCGTCGGTTTCCAGTTGCTGAACCAGCTGCGCGAAGGGCTCGACCAGCGTGGGGTTGAGCACGTTCATGGCCCGACCGGGCATGTCGATGGTGACCAGGCCGATGCCGTCGGCATCGATGTCCAGGGTGAAGGCTTTGGATGTGTTGGATGAGGTCATGGTGCTTGCCTCCTCAGACGCGTTCGATGATGGTGGCGATGCCCATGCCGGCACCGATGCACAAGGTGGCCAAGGCGGTGGCCTTGCCGGTGCGCTCGAGTTCATCCAGGGCCGTGCCCAGGATGATGGCGCCGGTGGCACCCAGGGGGTGGCCCATGGCGATGGAGCCGCCGTTCACGTTGACGCGGTCCATGGACACGCCCATGTCCTTCGCGGTCTTCATGGGCACGGTGGCAAAGGCCTCGTTGATCTCCCACAGGTCGATGTCGCCTGCGGTCATGCCCAGCTTGTTCAGGGCCTTGTGGCAGGCCGGAGTGGGGCCAGTGAGCATGATGGTGGGCTCGGAGCCGCACTCCACGGCCATCATCACGCGGGCACGAGGCTTGAGGCCGGCCTTCAAGCCCGCTTCCTTGCTGCCCAGCAGCACCAGGGCTGCGCCGTCCACAATGCCCGAGGAGTTGCCCGCATGGTGGGCGTGGATGATCTTCTCGATGGTGGTGTACTTGTCCAGCGCGGTGCCGTCAAAGCCCATGGTGCCCATCATCTCGAACGAGGGCATGAGCTTGGCGAGCGACTCCACCGAGGTGCCAGGGCGGATGGTCTCGTCCTTGCCCAGCATGAGCATGCCGTTGATGTCTTTCACGGCCACCACCGACTTGTCAAAGCGGCCCTCGGCTTGCGCCAGCGCCGCACGGCGGTGCGACTCGGCCGCATAGGCGTCGAGGTCGGCACGCGAGAAGCCTTCGAGCGTGGCGATCAGGTCAGCGCTGATGCCCTGGGGCACAAAGGCCGTGCCCGTGTTGATGCGTGGGTCCATGACCCAGGCGCCGCCATCAGAGCCCATGGGCCAGCGGCTCATGCTCTCCACACCACCGGCCACGACCATGTCGTCCAGGCCCGCGCGGATCTTGGCCGCGGCCATGTTGATGGCCTCCAGGCCCGAGGCGCAAAAGCGCGACAAGGTCACACCGGCCACCGACTGGTTCCAGCCCGCGTCCAGCACGGCGGTGCGGGCGATGTCGGCGCCCTGCTCGCCCACGGGCGTGACGCAACCGAGGATCACGTCGTCCACCAGGGCGGTGTCCAGGTGGTTGCGTTGTTCAAGGGCCTGCAGCAAGGTGCGCAGCAGCCACACGGGCGTGGCCTGGTGCAGGCTGCCGTCTTTCTTGCCCTTGCCACGCGGCGTGCGCACGGCGTCAAAAATGTAGGCTTCGATCATGGAAGCTCCTTCAATGAATTTGAAAACAGTGTGTCGAAGTGGTGCAGCTGCCGTAGCGAGCGGGAGGGATCTTGCGCAGTAGGCAGATGCGCCGCTCACTTACAGGAAGCGGGAGGCGAGTTCTTTCATGATCTCGTTCGTGCCGCCATAGATGCGTTGCACACGCGAATCAGCCCACAGGCGGGCAATCGGGTATTCCTTCATGTAGCCGTAACCACCGAAGAGCTGCAGGCATTCGTCGATCAGCTTGCACTGGTTGTCGGTGATCCAGTACTTGATCAGGGCCGCACGGTCCACGCCCAGCTCGCCCTTGAGGTGCGAGACCATGGCGGCATCGACCAAGGCGCGCGAGGCCAGCAGCAAAGCCTGGCACTCGGCCAGCTTGAAGCGCGTGTTCTGGAAGCTGAAGATGGTTTTGCCAAAGGCCCTACGCTCTTTGGTGTACTCCAACGTGACCTTCATGGCGTATTCCATGGCGGCAATGCCGGCCAGGGCCACCAGCAAACGCTCTTGAGGCAGCTCTTGCATCAGCTGGAAAAAGCCCATGCCCTCGGCCTCGCCGATCAGGTTGTGGCGGCTCACGACCACGTCGTCAAAGAAGAGCTCGGAGGTGTCTTGCGCTTCCATGCCAATCTTGTCGAGGTTGCGGCCACGCCGAAAGCCTGGGGCTTCGTCGGCCTCGACCACGAACAGCGAGATGCCTTGTGCGCCGCCGTCTTTGTCGGTCTTGCAGACCACCACGATCAGGTTGGCCAACTGGCCATTGGTGATGAAGGTCTTGCTGCCGTTGATGGTGTAGCTCTCACCATCTGCCGACTTGAGCGCCAGGGTGCGAACGCCTTGCAGGTCAGAGCCGGTGCCGGGCTCGGTCATGGCGATGGCAGTGATGTATTCACCCGAAGCCATCTTGGGCAGCCAGCGCTTTTTTTGCTCTTCGGTGCCGTAGTGCAGGATGTAGGGCGCCACGATGCCCGAGTGCAGCGAGCCGCCAAAGCCGCCGATGCCTGCCTCGCCTTGGGCCAGCACCAGGGCCGCTTCGTGGCCGAAGTCGCCCCCACCGCCACCGTACTGCTCGGGCGTGGACGCGCACAAGAAGCCGTTGGCCCCGGCGTCTTTCCAAGCTTGGCGGTCCATCATGCCTTGCGCACGCCAGCCTTCGTCTTTGGGCTGCCATTGCTCAACCATGAAACGCTTGGCCGAGTCGAACACCATCTGGTGCTCTTCGGTCATCCACGTGGCGGGGAAATTCTGAATCGGCATGTCTTGCTCCTCGGTGTCTCAACGTCCATGGACTCAGCGCATGAAAGCGGTAATTTAAATTACCTATCTATATACCCCATGAGATCCTTCCCAAGCAGCCCCTTGCCAAAGCCAGGAACCAGGGAGAACCCTCATGAGATGGCGCTGATCTCGGAGATGAATACTGACGTCAAGGTCATTTGAGGGCAAGCATCCAGGGCGACATTTTCAGCACGACCGTGCATTTGGTAATAAGGTTTACCTTGCCACCCTTACAAGCCACCTCAAGCTTGGGGCCGGTAGTGCTTGAGGTCAAACTGCTTGAGCTGGTTCGCAAATTGCGTGGCAAAGCCGGGGTACATGGTGGCGTTGAAACCCGACTCGGTCAGGTACCAGCTCTTGCAGCCCGAGTTCCAGTTGGTGCGGGCCAGGCGGCGCTGCAGGGCCTCGTTGTGCGCCCCTTGCACCTCGGGTTTCACATCGAGGTACTTCAAGCCTTGCTGGCGCAGCGTCGCGATGCCCTGCACGGCATAGCGCATCTGCGCCTCCATGTAAAACAATGCCGAGTTATGCCCGGGGCCCGAATTGGGACCCAGGATGATGTACAGGTTGGGAAAGCCCGAAACCGTCACGCTCTTGAAGGCCTGCGCGCCTTGCTGCCAGGTTTGCCCCAGGTCGCGGCCTTGCAGCCCCTTGATCTCAAAAGGCGCCTTGGCCTTGGGTGCGTCAAAGCCGGTGGCAAAGACGATGCAGTCCAGTTGGTGCTCGATGCCCTCGACCGTGCGGATGCCTTGTGGTGCGATGCGGTCGATCGGCCAGGTCAGCAGCTTGCAGTTGGGCTTTTGCAGCGCGGGGTAGTAATCGTTCGAGATCAGCACCCGCTTGCAGCCCATCTTGAAGCTGGGCGTGAGCTGGCGGCGCAGCCAGGGCTCGCTCACCTGCCGCTTGAGGTGGCCACGGGCCCGCCCTTCCAGCAGCGCACTCAAAGGCGAGCGCCACACCAGGCCCAAGGCCATGGCCTCATGGCCCCAGAACAAGGCTTGTCGGGCTGCGGGCTTGACCCAGTCCAGCGCCCGCAGGTGCGCCTTGGGCAGCACCCAGGCTGGCGTGCGCTGAAACACCTTCACATGCCCCGCCACCTTGACCAGCTCGGGGATGAGCTGAACCGCACTGGCGCCCGTGCCGATCACGCCCACGCGCTTGCCGGTGAAGTCATAACCATGATCCCAGCGTGCGCTGTGGATGCGATGGCCTTCAAAACTCTCCAGCCCAGGGATGTTCGGATAACTCGGGTTGGCCAGGCCACCTGCGGCCATGATCACGCTGCGCGCTTCAAAGACATCGCCTGCTTCGGTGTGCACGGTCCAGTGGCCTTGGGTATCGTCAAAGGCCATCGATGCCACGGTCTGCCCAAAACGGATCTTCTCGCGCAGCGCGTGCTTGTCGGCCACCTGCTGGATGTAGCTCAGGATCTCGCGGCTGCCTGCATAGGTACCGCCCCATTGGGCCTTGGGCTCGAAGGAGTAGGAGTAGAGCTTGGAGGGGATGTCGCACGCAGCGCCGGGGTACTGGTTGTCGCGCCAGGTGCCGCCCACGTCTTGCGCGCGCTCCAGCACGGTGAAGTTCTGGATGCCGGCTTTTTGCAACTGGATGGCCGAACCCAGGCCGCCAAAACCGGCGCCAATGATGATCACGTCTTGCATGGATGCTTGTCTCTTGGTGTGGTGCTGAGGGCGTTGAACTGCGGTTGCCATGAAGCCAACAAGGCCTCAGTCACGCGGCTTCCAGGTCAGCTCGAACACCCAGCGCGGCACCGTGGGCAAACGCTTCTTGGGAATGCGGTCGATCATGCGCACCACGGCATCGACGGGCCGGTGGTACCAGCGCTTGCTGCGGTCCATGACCACCAGCGAGTGCCAATGGATGATGCGGAACCACGGGTTGCGACGCCCCTCAGGTGTGCGCCCACCGATCTGGCCGAACTTCTTCATCACGTCGTAGAGCTTCTTCTCGGGCAGGCCCAGCTTGATGATGTTGTCGCGCATCTTGTTGAGCAAGGGCAGGTACACCGCGATGCCCAGCAGCAAGCGTGGGTCCACCAAAGGCATGACCATCTTGGTCACCTGGATGAAGCTCTTGTTGTAGCCCGACAGCTCCATCACCGAAAAGCCCACGCCCAGGTGGCGCGCTTCGTCGTCGTTGATCTTCTCGAAGGCCTGGTGGCAGACCGGGTCGTGCACGGTGTCGAGCAGGAACTTGCACAAGGCGCCGTCCAACGCGATCTCCAGCATGGGGATGACGGCGCCCAGCACGTAAAAGGGCATCTTGTCGGCGTACTTGTCGAGCCACTCGATCACCAGACGCAGGTTGGCGCTGGGCTCGGGCATCTGGCTCTCGTCTTCCAGCATGCCCCAGCGCTTCATCAAGGCCATTTCGGCATTGGCGTGGCGCTGCTCTTCGGCATGGAAGTAGGTGTAGATCTCGCGCAGCGTGTCGGTGGGCGCGCTTTTGGCCATGGCCGCAAAGCCCCGTGCGCCCACGTGCTCGATCCACATCAGGTCGGCCATGAAGTCGCGCAGCTTGGGCCACTGCTCAGGGGTGATCTTGTCGGCACCGGGGGCGTCCCAGTCGATGTCAGACAACGCCCACTGCGTGGACTTGATCTTCACGAGCATTTTGTCGAGGTCGATGAGGGCCATGGCGGAATCCTGAAGAAAGTGGATCGTTGGAGTGCCGATGACTATAATCCGATCAATTGTTCGGATTCAATTCGGATCCATTCACCTGCCCCAGGAAGGCCATGGCCACCACCCGCAAACCCATCCAGCAGCGCTCCATCGCGACGGTCGAAGCCATCGTCGAAGCCGGTTTCATGGCCGTGGCCGAGCATGGCCTGGCTGGCACCACCACGCGCCACATCGCCACGCTGGCGGGCATCAGCGTGGGCTCGCTCTATGAGTACTTCACCAACAAGGAAGAGGTCTACGAGG
>JBEANX010000230.1:0-2806 GCA_041165245.1 Pseudomonadota bacterium | reverse complement strand
CTGACGTTGCGCTTCCACGCGGGTGTCGAGTTGTTGCTCGCCGTGCTTTGCGTCCACCAGGGTGAGGATGGCATCGAGCAGGTACTGGTCGGCGATGTCGTCGTCCATGAAAAAGGTCTGTGCCACGGGGCCTGGGTCAGCCAAGCCGGTGGTTTCGATGACGACTCGGTCGAATTTGAGCTCGCCCGACTGGCGTTTGAAGGCCAGATCGGTCAGAGTGGCGCGCAGATCTTCGCGAATGGTGCAGCAAATGCACCCGTTGTTCATCTGGATGATCTGCTCTTCGGTGTCAGCGACCAAAATGTCGTTGTCGATGTTTTCTTCGCCGAATTCGTTCTCGATGACGGCGATTTTCTGGCCGTGAGATTCGGTGAGGATGCGTTTGAGCAAAGTGGTTTTGCCACTGCCCAAAAAGCCGGTAAGGATGGTGACGGGGATCAAGCTCATAACACAAGTGTAGCGTTGACGGTGCATGCGTGCAGTCACACGCATGCGCTATTCTCGCTGTGTCTCAACAACGACACCGTCCTTCGTGTCCGAACCTTCTCATGGTCGCCCCCCGCGGGCTGACAGAAAACACAGTGCGCTGACCCACCGCGATCGGCGCAGCCTGTTCGAACGTGTGGTGGAGTTCCTCCACCCTGGCCCTGACTCCACCGACGAGTTGATCGAATCGCTGGCCGATGCGGAACACCGCGACCTCATCGAGCCGCAGTCACGCGTGATGCTTGAGGGCGTGATCCGCATGGCCGACATGACGGCCGGTGACGTGATGGTGGCCTCTCGCCGCATCGATTTTCTCGACATTGATCAGCCCTACGAGCAACTCTTGGCCGAGGTCATTGACACCGGCCATTCGCGTTTCCCAGTGTTCGAGGGGAGCAAGGACAACATCATTGGCGTGCTGATGACCAAGGATTTGCTCAAGCTGCAGCGTGCGCCGGAGTTGAATTTGCGCACGCTGTTGCGCCAGCCCTTGTTTGTGCCTGAGTCGAAGGGGCTGAACGAGTTGCTCCGAGATTTCCGCGCCAGCCGCAGCCACCTGGCCATCGTGATCGATGAATTCGGCACCACAGCTGGCCTCATCACCATCGAGGACGTGCTGGAAGAGATCGTCGGAGAGATCGAAGACGAGTTCGACGACGAAGCCAGCGACAGCAGCATCTTCACCCTGGCCGATGGCAGCCAGCGTGTGGCGGGCGACACCTTGATTTCTGAGGTGAACGAGGCCTTCAACTGTGGCCTGCCCGAGGACGAGTTCGACACCATCGGCGGCTTGGTTTCCCACGAATTGGGGCGGGTGCCCCGCCGTGGCGAGGTGGTCGAGCTCGATGGCTTGCGTTTCATGGTCATGTTGGCTCGGGGTGGCTCAGTGCGCTGGTTCAAGGTCACGCGCTTGGCTGTGAGCGAATCGATGCCCGAGGCTTGAAGTGTTGATTGCTCAAGCAAAGCCTACTCGGCCAGGCTGGGTGCGTGCCTTGGTGGCGGCAGTGCCCGGCGCGCTGATGGCTCTGGCGTTCACGCCCTGGGTCCATTCGATCGACCCTTGGTGCCCCTCATTGTTCAGTTCCGTGGCGCTGGCTGGTTTGCTGGTGCTCTTGCACGGTGCGACCAGGCCAGTGCAGGGCGCCTGGACAGCCTGGGGCTTTGGCACGGCTTGGGTCACGGGCGGCACCTTCTGGCTGTACGTGAGCCTGCACCAGTTTGGCGGTTTGCCCGGTTGGTTGGCGGTTGCGGCCATCGTCAGCCTGGCGGCGGCTTTGTCGCTTTACATGGCCATGCTGGGGGCTGCGTGGGTGCGCTGGCGCCGGGGGCGTTGGGGGCATGACGCGCTCCTGTTTGGCGCCTGCTGGTTTTTGGCCGAGGTGGCGCGCGCCCTGATCCTGACGGGTTTCCCGTGGGCGGCCAGCGGTTATGCCCTGATCGACACCAATCTGGTGGCCTTGGCGCCATGGCTGGGTGTTTACGGCATGGCGCAGGTGTGGGCCACTGGGGTGGCGGCGTTGGTGTTGGCAGCGTGTCGCCGCCAGGGTTTTGCCACGGCCTTGATCTCGGTGTCGGTGGCTGGTGTGGGGCTGTTGGCTCTGCAAGCGGCCCGGCCCAGCTTTGTGCAGCCGCATGGGCGGGCGCTGACGGTCAGCCTCATCCAGGGCAATGTGCCTCAGAACGAGAAATTTGAAGCTACCTTTCAGATTGAGGCGCTCGCCTGGCACACGCGCCAACTCATGCAGGCCACGGGCGACTTGGTCATGGCGCCTGAAACAGTCGTTCCCCTGCTGCCTGCCGATTTGCCCGAGGGCTACTGGGAAGCCGTGGTCCAGCATTTCCAACAGGGGCAGACGGCGGCCCTGTTCGGTGTGCCCTTTGGCAGCTTCAAGGAGGGCTACACCAATTCAGTGGCTGGCATCTCCAGAGGTACTCGTGGTCAAGCGGGAGGCATCTATCGCTACAACAAACACCACCTGGTGCCGTTTGGTGAGTTCATTCCCTGGGGCTTTCGTTGGTTTGTTGACCTGATGAACATGCCATTGGGTGATTTCACCAGAGGCCCCAGCAACGCGCCTTCTTTTGAGGTGGCCGAGCAGTGGGTGGCCCCCAACATTTGTTATGAAGACTTGTTCGGCGAGGACTTGGCTGCGCGTTTCACGCAAGGACCCACGCCGCCACCGACCATCTTGGCCAATGTGAGCAATCTGGCCTGGTTTGGGCCTGATGTGGCCATCTTCCAGCACTTGCAGATTGCGCGCATGCGTTCGTTGGAGTTTCAGCGCCCCACGCTGCGTGCCACCAACACGGGCGCGACGGT
>JBEANX010000229.1:0-3830 GCA_041165245.1 Pseudomonadota bacterium | reverse complement strand
CAAAGTGAGCCCTTGGGAATCCAGGGAGAAGATCTCTTTGTCGTAAACCTGAGCCAGACCTGGCCAGCCTGTGCTGTCAACGGCACTTCCCAGCCACAGGCCGTTCTTGGCCGTGTTGTCGTTTTGGGGCTGCCAGATCCAGGTGAAGGCCGGGGTGTAGTCGCTGCCCGTGTTGGTGGAGCCTGGGTTGCCGAGCGTCGTGAGGGCTTGCCCATCCCAATCGGCATAAGTGAGTTTGCCGCTGGTCGCTTGCACACCCAGCATGATGTGGTCAGTGGCCGGGTCGGCGAAGAGGCGGATGGCGCCGATGATGCTGCCGTTGCCCATGTTAGGCCCAGTGATGGCGCTTGACCAAGTGGCGGCATTGCTTGGCAGAGTGATCAAGCCCGGTGAATTGCCTCCACCGATGTAGGCAGCCAGCAAATCACCACTTTTGCTCTCGAAGGCCACGCTGACCGTGGTGCCACTGAAAGTTTGGTTTCCCGTGATCTGGGTGACGGCATCCCAGACGCTGTCACTCCACTTGGCGCTGCCACTCCACCTGGCGAAGGTCTCGCGGACATTCGAGCTGTTGCCGACCATGGACATCACGCCCAAGCCAATCCGGTTGGAATTGGCATCCGCTGCAGTGACGATGGTCATGGGTGGACCACTGAGCCCCAAGGAGATGCTGGCCTCAGGCCTCCATGTAGGGGTGGCGATGATGGTGTTGTCGAGCCCCCGGTAGTAGATGAGATTGTCGTTAGCCTTGCCGTACACGACCATGGCATTGCCAGACTTCGCCTCGTAGACCGGGCTCAAGGCGAGTTGCTGCGAGAAGGTGCCGTTGGACGAGTCCAGATCCACCTCATTGCCCCATGAGTTTCCGTCCCATGTCAGCGCTCTGTCATGGAAGTTGTCGTCACTGACGGTGAGCAAGAGCTGATTGCCCTTGGGTTGCGCAGCGATCTGAAGTCTTTGGGGTATGGCGCCCGTGTAGGTATCCACCGCGGTGGCTGGGGTCCACCCCTGTCCTTTGTAGATGGTGTATTGCAACTTGGCGCCGTCGCTCCACACGACCATGGCGTTGCCACTGTTTTGCTCATAGGCGACCGCAAATCCTTGTCGGACAGAGGACGTTGGGTTCACCAAAGTGAGCGCTGGCAGCGACTCCCACTCAGTGCCTGTCCAGCGCTCACCCTGAATCACACCATTTGCGTCCACACCCAGCACGATGGCCGAGCGCCCTTCGGGATGCGAGGCGGATGTGATGATCTTCCAATTGTTGGTGGCCACGGTGGGCAGGACGGGCCCATTCGCCAGTCCATCCCATTGGCTGGCCTTTGGAATGCCGCCGCTGGCATCGCTCCAGACGGCCAAGCCTTTGCTGCTGGGTGTGGTTTGTGCCAGTTGGCCCGTCCATTGTTCGGCCAAGGGCGCGGACACGGCCATGGCCGTGTCAACTTGACCGGTGCTGCGCTCCAAGAGCCAGTTGCCGCCGGCACCTGTTAAATCGGTGCTGGCGGCCACATCAGCACCTGTGAGTGCCGCCAGGTCTTGCATGAATGCTTGGCCTTTTGCGTGGGCTGCCACATCGCATCCATAGAGCAGAAGGTCTGCGCTGTCGCTCAAAGAGGCACCCCATTGCGCCAACTCGCCTGCACGCTGACGAAGCACTTGCGCATCTAAAGTTGTGGCACCGAGTTGCACAGCGCCTTCGCTGCCGTGGCTGATGATGTGGATGGCGCCCACATGCTGCTGATCCGCCAAGGCTTGGCTGATGCGGGAGACGCCGTCCTCACCGGCCTCGATCACGACCACATTCAAAGCTCGGCCCTGCTTGGCCTGTTGCTCGAAATCCTTGAGGAAGGACTGAAGGTCAGGCACGCCCGGGTCGATGAAGACCCATTCCGAAAGCGTGCCCTGGCTCGCCGCTTGAACGGCCGCTTGGGTGGGTGCCAATGACTGAACATGCGCGCCCATGTGGGGCAGATCGCTCATGGCCAGCGCAAGCGGCGCGATGTCGGCGGAGAACAGCAGGCGCGGCTCCAGGGCCTCGACCACGAGCCGTTCAAGGTGGCTGCTTGAGCTTGTGAGGGTGCTCATGGGCTGGCTGGGCACAGGCCGCTTCAAAAGTTGGATGCAGTGACCAGCTTGAAGGGCTTGTCTGGGCGCGACCCTGAGGGTTGTTGCGTCGCCATGGGCGAGTGTTGTACAGCGGGTGCTGGGGGCAGCTTGGCCAGTTTGGGCAGTGTTGGCGTTGTGGTCGTTATGGTCGCTGAGGGCTTGGCGGCCTGCAATTGCGGTGAGGGCTGCTTGATTGGTTTTGCGGGCGCCTCACGGTGGATGGCCTGCAGGCTGAGGCCTTGGCTCAACTTCATGGCCGATGCCACGGGTTGTGCCACTGGCACGGTGGGTGCCGGGGCGGCCCTCAAGGCCACCTTGGTGTTGAGGTCGGTCTTGCAACGCAGCCCGCCGGGCAGCTTGTGCTCCGGGTTGGGCAGCCTGAGCCTGACGCGGAAGGTGTTGCTGGCCGCGTCCACCACTTTGTCAACGTATTGCACCTGGGCGCGAACCGCTGCCTGCCCGGGCAGTTCGGGCTGGATGCTCAAGGTGTCGCCCTCTTTGACCTGGCCATACTGGGCCATGGGGACCATCAGCGTCACCTTCAGAGGGTCGATCGAAGCCACGCGCATGACGGGCTTTTCCTCGACGCGTTCGCCCAAGTTGTTGAAACGCTCCACCACAATGCCGCTGATCGGGCTTCTGAGGGTGCGCAAGCCCACCTGGGCCTTGGCCACGTTTTGTTCTTGCCGGTAGATCTGTTGCTGGGCCACGGCCAAGCGGTGCTTCTGGCGGGCCACGTCTGCTTCAGCCTGGGCTTGTTCCAGCGCCTGTGGCGACACGAATTGCTGCGCCAGCAATTGCCGTGAGCGCTCGACCTTCTGCTGGGCCAGGCTCAAATTGGCCTGGGCTGCACGGGCCTCAGCGTCCACATTGGAGCGCATCTGCGCGGCTTGGGCATTGGCCTTTTCGACGTCTGCGCGCAGCACCACCAGCGCCTGGCCAGCGCGCACTTCATCGCCGAGCTTGACGGGCATTTCTTCGATCACGCCGGTGACGGGCGTGCCGATGTCGACGGTCTGTTCAGGCTCGATGAGACAGCCCGAGGCCTTGGGTGGGGCCGCATGCGCATGACCCGCCCACACGGCGAGCGCGAGGATCAGCGCAAGGCCCTGGCGTGGTGTCTTTGGGTGTCCCATTGGCGATCCTGCTCCAGCAAACGACGACGGATACTGCTTTGACGCTGCGCTTGCAGCCATTGCCTCAGGCGCTCACTGGCCATGTGCAAAAGTGTTTGCCAGCGCGGCGACGTCCGGATGCTCATGCACCGAGATGACTGCAGGTTAACGGGCTGCGGCATGGCCTGTTCGGGCGAAATGCGCGTGCAAATCACGGTTTCTGTGCTGCCTGGCTGGCCTTGGCGCGCGCAGCGGCCCAGCAGTTGGCGGTCCATGCGGGGCGATTCATTGCGCTGGCAATGGATGACATGCAAGCCACCCGCTGCCAAGGCGCGCGCATCCAGCTGGATGTCGGTGCCACGCCCAGCCATGCGCGTGGCCACGGTGACCGTGCCGGCGCGCCCCGCTTGCGCGACGATCTCTGCCTCGGTGGCGTCTTGGTGTGCGTTGAGCACGGCATGAGCGATGCCCTGCTGTTTCAACACCTCTGAGAGTGCGTGTGAGGCTTCCACGGTGTCTGTGCCGATGAGCACGGGGCGCCCTTGTGCTTGCATCGCTTGTGCGCGGTGGGCCACCCAGTGCCAGCGATGGGTGGCGCTGGCGCAATGG
>JBEANX010000228.1:0-3202 GCA_041165245.1 Pseudomonadota bacterium | reverse complement strand
GCCGCAAGCACAGGCCAGAAGCTCAGCGCGTCTGAAAAGTTCGTGCAACAGCACCAAGAAGCGGCCAACGCTGCATCGGCCTCCTCAGGCATTCCAGCGGCGCACATCCTTGGGCAGGCCGCACTGGAAACCGGCTGGGGCAAGCGCGTCATCAAAACGGCAGATGGCAAGGACAGCCACAACCTGTTCGGCATCAAGGCCACCAGCAACTGGACCGGCAAGGTCGCCGAGGTGACCACCACCGAATACATCGGCGGCCAGCCCCGCAAGGTCACGGCCAAGTTCCGTGCCTATGACTCCTACGAGGACGCCTTCAAGGACCACGCCCGGCTGCTGACCGAAGGCAAGCGCTACCAAGCCACGGCCGTGGCGCAAGCCGACACCGCCAAGGGCTTTGCCTCGGGCCTGCAAAAAGCCGGCTACGCCACCGACCCGGCCTATGCCGACAAGCTCACACGCGTCATCAACACCACTTTGCGCCTGCAGCGCACCGTGACCTGAGATAGGCTGGAGCAAACATGGGCAACGGCATCTTCGGCATTGGCACCCGCGCATTGATGGCCAATCAGGCCGTCATGGACACGATCGCGCACAACATCAGCAATGCCAACACCGAAGGCTATTCCCGCCAGGAAACCAAGCTGGCCACAGAAGGTGGCCGTTACACCGGCGCGGGCTTTTTCGGGCGTGGGGTGCGGGTCGAAACGGTTGACCGCGCCACCGACGCGAACCTGATCCGCGAGGCCAATGCCACCTCCTCCGTGTCCGCGGGCGACACCGCCCGGCTGGAAAAACTCAAACAACTGGAGAAGGTCTTCCCCACGGGTGAAGCAGGCCTGGGTTACGCCGCCAGCCAGCTGCTCAATGCCTTTGTGGACGTGGCCAACCAACCGCAAGACATGTCAGCGCGCCAAGTGGTGCTGGCCCGTGCGGAAGACTATGCCTCGCGCATGCGCACAGCGGCTGACCAGCTCAATGGCCTGCAAGACGGTGTTTTCAGCGACCTGCAAAACTCGGCCGAACAGGTCAACACCCTCACCACAGGCATTGCCCAGATCAACCAGAAGATCGCAGCCACACTGGGCTCGGGCCACCAGCCCAACGACCTGCTCGACCAACGCGACCAGTTGATCAACGACTTGGGCAAGCTGGTGCAAATCAACACCGTGCTGGCGGACGACCAATCCATGAGCGTGCTGCTGGGCGGCGGCCAGGCTTTGGTGCTCGGCAACCAGGCTTCCAAACTGGCAGTGACCAAGGATGAATTTGACCCGGCACAGGCCCGCTTGCAGTTGACGAGCAGCAACCAGACGGTCAAGGTCAATGAATCGACCATAGGCTCGGGCAGCATCTCCGGCCTGCTCAAGGTGCAAGACGGCGACATCCCCTCTGCTCGCAACCTGCTGGGCCAGATGGCCGCGGCTTTAAGCTGGCGCGTGAACCAGCAGCAATCATTCGGCCTGGATCTGGGCAAGCCCCCAGGCTCGGGCGCGGCGATTTTCACGAACCCACAGTCAAGCATGACGGTGCTGCCCTCGATCAACAACACCTCGTCGTTGACCACCCCGCCCGTGAGCCTGAGCATTGTCGACGGCCGCCAGTTGCAGGCAGAGGACTACACCTTTCAGGCCGACCCCAACGCGCCGGGCCAGTACCTGATGCGCCGATCGTCAGACCCCAGCACCAGCTTCAGCGTGGCCGACGGCAGCGTGGTCGATGGCTTTCAGATCCACATCAGCGGTGCCGTTCCCAATGAGGACCGCTTTGTGCTGCGCCCCGTGGGCAACGCTGCGCGCAACCTGCAGGCGGTGATGAACAAGCCCATCGGCATCGCGGCCTCCTCGCCCTTTGTGGCCACCATCAACAGCGCCAACAAGGGCACGGCCACCGTGGCTTCCTTGAGCATCAGCAGCACACCCAACGCCGCCGTGCCGCCCACCAGCACCAGCCCGATCAAGATCCTCTTCACCTCGGCCAACGGCAACTACGACCTCGAATCGCCACCCGGCACGCCCATTTCCGCCGGCACCTGGACACCGGGGAGCCCCATCAGCTTCAACGGCTTTGACCTCAAGCTCAATGGCGTGCCCTCTACAGGTGATGTGATCAACGTGGCTCAAACCGCCTACCCCGGCGCCAACAATGGCAACGCCTTGGCACTGCTGAACCTGCGAGACGAAGACTTGGTGGGCCGCTCCATCACAGACACCAACTTCGACGGCTTGGACGACAACGGCCTGGCAGCCGCTCCGGGCGCCAACATCACCAATGCTTACTCGCAGGTCATTGGCAGCATCGGCGTGCGGGTGCAGGGTGCGCAAACCAACGCAGACATTTCACAGAGCCTGGCCTCCAATGCCAAAGAAGCGCTCACCAACAAAACCGGGGTGAACCTGGACGAAGAAGCTGCGCGCCTGATCCAGTTCCAGCAAAGCTACCAGGCCGCGGCCAAGATCTTGCAGATCGCCCAAAGTGTTTTTGACACGCTGTTGCAGACTGCTGCACGCTGAGGAGTTGAGCCATGCGCATCAGTACCGCCAACCGTTATGACAACAGCGTCGAGAGCCTGCAAAGCAGGCAGATCGAGCTGTCTGCGTCGCAAACACAGCTCACCTCAGGCAAACGCGTCAACGTGGCCAGCGACGACCCTGTGGCTGCAGCCCGCGCTGAGCGCGACCTGGCCACCATGGCCCGAAGCGACGCCAACCAGCGCGCCCTGGAGGCCAGCCGCAACGCGGTGCAATTGGGCGAATCAGCCATTGGCGATGCGGCCGAACTCATCCAGCAAGCGCGCGAAACCCTGGTCGCCGCCGGCAACGGCAGCTACACCGCGGCCGAGCGCCAAAGCCAGGCCATCAAGCTCAAAGAGATCCGTAACCAGTTGCTCACGGTGGCCAACCGCTCTGACGGTGGCGGCGGTTTCGTGTTCGGTGGCCAAGGTGCCTCCAACCCTCCCTTCATTGACGCACCGGGTGGCGTGCAGTTCGTGGGCCAAGGTGGTGAAGCGCAGGCCTCGTCCAGCGAAACACTCAGCCTCACCGTGGACGGCAGTGCCGTGTTCCTGAGCGCCAAAACAGGCAATGGCGTGTTCGAGACCGGCCCCGGCACCAATGCCGTGACGGGCAACGCCAACACCGGCACGGCGTGGATCACACCCGGCAATGTCAACAACCCTTCGCAAGTGCCCTTCCCCGCGGCAGGC
>JBEANX010000227.1:0-2937 GCA_041165245.1 Pseudomonadota bacterium | reverse complement strand
CTCGATGAGCCCTTTGCGGGCGTGGACCCGATCGCCGTGATCGAGATCCAGCGCATCATCAGTTTCCTGAAAGCGCGTGGCATTGGGGTGCTGATCACCGACCACAACGTGCGCGAAACGCTGGGCATCTGTGACCGCGCCTACATCATCAGCGAAGGGCGCGTGCTGGCCGAAGGCCGTCCCTCAGAGATCATCCACAACGCCGAGGTCCGCAAGGTTTACCTGGGCGAGCATTTCCGCATGTAAGGGCCATGCGCAGTCACCATGAAGCCCTCTTTGCAGTTCCGCCTCTCGCAGCACCTGGCGCTCACGCCGCAGCTGCAGCAGTCGATCCGGCTCTTGCAGCTGTCGACCCTGGAGCTGCACCAGGAGATCGAGCAGATGCTCGAGCAGAACCCCTTCCTGGAGCCTGAGGACGAAGGCGGCTTTGACAGCCTGGCCAGCCTGGACACCGAGCGCCTGCAAGCCGACAAAGGCGTGCGCGAAGAAACGCGCGACGAGCAAGTGGCCACCCCTGAGGCCGAGGCCCCCGGCGTGGACACAGCCGAGCTGGGCACCACCGAGCGCGATGACTGGGAAAACGGCACCGAGCGCGATGACTTCGACGGCATCCGCGAGACGCCTTCGCGCAACGACCTTGACGACGACTACGACCCCATGGAGCGCAACAGCGCGGCCATCAGCCTGCAGGACCATCTGCGTGAGCAGCTGCATGGCACCCGCTTGGACGCGGCTGACATGGCTGCGGTGGACATGCTGATCGAATCACTCAACGAAGACGGCTACCTGGCCGACCCTCTGGAAGAGATCGCCGAATCGCTCTGGCCCGCCGACATCGACGAGATGGACCCAGAAAGCGCCGAAGAGCTCAAGGAAGATTTGCTCAGCCGCTTCCGCTGCGCCCTCAAGTGGCTGCAGCACATGGACCCCCTCGGCGTGGGTGCGGCTGACTTGTCAGAGTGCTTGATCTTGCAGCTGCGCGCCCTGCCACGCAGCGAGGCCCAGGTCATCGCGATCTTGATCTGCAAGAGCCACCTGGAGCTGCTGGCCCGGCGCGACTACAAAAAGCTCATGGCCGCCACCGGCGCCGACGAGGAGCTGCTCAAGGAAGCGCAAGCCATGATCGTGCAGCTCGAGCCCAAGCCGGGCCGCCGATTCACACGGGCCGAGGCCAACATCATCGTGCCCGACGTGATCGTGCAAAAGGCGGGGCGCAATTTCCGGGTGGTGCTCAACCCCGATGTGATGCCCAAGGTGCGCATCAATGACATCTATGCCAATGCGCTCAAGCAAAGCCGCGCGCCACGCGGCACGGCGGCCACCGAAGGCCACGCCAACATGAGCGCACGGCTGCAAGAGGCGCGCTGGTTCGTCAAGAACATCCAGCAGCGCTTTGACACCATCTTGCGTGTCTCGCAAGCCATCGTTGACCGGCAGAAGAACTTCTTCACGCACGGTGAGATCGCCATGAAGCCCTTGGTGCTGCGCGAGATCGCTGATGAGCTGGGCCTGCATGAATCGACCATCTCGCGCGTGACCACGGCCAAGTACATGGCCACGCTGTTTGGCACCTTTGAGCTGAAGTACTTCTTTGGCTCCTCGCTGAACACCGAGGCGGGCGGCAATGCGTCGAGCACGGCGGTGCGGGCGCTGATCAAGCAACTCGTGTCGGCCGAAGACCCCAAAAAGCCCCTGTCTGACAGCCAGCTCTCCAGCATGCTGGAAGAGCAGGGCATCCAGGTGGCGCGGCGCACCGTGGCCAAATACCGCGAGGCGCTCAAGATCGCGCCAGCCAACTTGCGCAAAACCTTGTGAGGGCGGCCCTGCGGCTTTGACAAGCCTTGCCTCGCGCCTGGGCTTGCAGGCGCTTTTGATGTGGTGAACCATGCCTGTATTTTTTGAGCGCCTGTGGGCCGTGCTGCCCTGGCATGACTGGGCCGCTTTGATGCTGTTCGTGTTTGGCTGGATCGCTTATGCGGCCTTTGCCAGCTGGCGCGCCAAGGTCGAGCGCACGCTGCTCTCCAGCACCAACCAGTACCGCAAGCTGTGGATGTACCAGGTCACCTTCCGTGACCAGCGCATTGTGGATGCCGCCGTGACGCAGAACCTGGCGGCCAGCCCGTCCTTCTGGGCATCGACCACCATCCTGATTTTGGGCGGCTTGCTGGCCGTGCTGGGCACCAGCGAAAAAGCCACCGAACTCGTGCAGGACCTGCCCTTTGCGGCGCGCACCACCATGGTCGTGTTTGACCTCAAGATCATGGTGATGCTGGCCGTGTTCATCTATGCCTTCTTCCGTTTCACCTGGTCGATGCGGGTTTATTCCTTCGGCGCCATCATGGTGGGATCGGCGCCCAATGTGGAAGTGTTCGACGAAGGCAAGGCCAGCCGCGCCGAGTTTGCCGACCGCGCCGGCGCCCTGATGGGCATGGCTGCTGAGAGCTTTGCCGACGGGCTGCGGGCCTATTACATGTCGTTTGCGGTGATCGGCTGGTTTGTCTCGCCCGCCGTCTTTGCGGTGCTCACCCTGGCCGTGCTGTGGGTGCTGTACCGGCGCGAATTCCGCTCGGATGTGTCCAAGGTGCTCAAGGCCGACACGCGCATGAGTGCGGCCTTGAACCCGCCCTTGAACCTGAATGTTCGCGAAACCCAGCAGCCGCCTTTGCCTTCGGTTTCTCCGTCTGCAGAACAGCCCTGAGCCTCCCCGGGCGGGCTCGACCAGCCCCTACTTTTTCCACCTCGCGCCCCGAAGCTGCGACACTTGCGCCCATGAGCCCCATTCCCCCACGCCGCCGCGCGCCCCGTTTTTCGGGCGCGGCGAGTTCTTCCCCGGCCGATCGCGGCCCTGAGCACCGCTCTGGCCCCGAGTTTGATTCGCGCCCACCGCGTGCGTCCGCTGGCGCACCGTCGCGCCACCCTTTCCGGGAAGAGGCGCGC
>JBEANX010000226.1:0-4609 GCA_041165245.1 Pseudomonadota bacterium | reverse complement strand
AGCAATCTTGAATCACGCCGTTGCCTGGCGTTCATCAACGCCCAAGGTACACCGCAGTTATTTGCTCCCTCTCATGGCCAAGCTCGCGTGAGATGGTGAGCCTGGCTTGCCGGTCGATGGCCTTCTGTTCGGGGCTCAAATGCTTGGATGTCGGCCCGCCAGCAGCCGGTGCCTTCCAGCCAGTCAGATCCGCGTATCGCGCCTGTGCATACGCATGGCGGAAGCCGTGTACGCGGTCGATTCCCGCAAAGGCCGTCTGAGCCTTGAAGCGATTTAGTTGGTCTTTGTAGGACATCTCGACCGGGATCAAGCTGCCCTTGTCTGCCAGCACCTTGGCCTGGTTCAGTAGTTCCCTCTGCGTCTCTTTGATGATCGGAATCTCCCGCTCCTTGCCGCCCTTGGTCCATGTGGACTTGAGCACCAGCACATCGCTTCGGTCGGCCCATCCTGGCTGGACCTTGATGCTTTCCTCGCGGCGCAGGCCAAAGGCCTCTTGAAGCCGCAATGACATGGCCGTGTATGGATCGGACACCTTGTCCAGCTTGCCCTGGTCCAGCTCTTTCGCCTTGGATTCATTCGTCACGAAACGCCGATCAGCAATGCCATAGGCCGCGTTGTCGCGTGCCACGATGTTTTCCTTGCCGATCTTCTCGGCCATCCAGCGCAGTGCCGACATGCGGTTCTTCATCGTGCCGGTGCTCGCGCCTTCGGCTTGCCAACGGCTCACGAGGTGGTCAATGTGCTTGGTGCGGATGCCCTGCGCTCGCAGATTCTTGAAGCCATCCTCATGGAGCTGATTCGCAACCATGCTCAGCATCCGTTCGCGGTCGTGCTGCGTGGCGAAGGAGCCATCGCGATTGCGCTGGCACATGAGCTTGAAATCGCGGTTCAGGGTGCGCATGGCCAAGGCCTTTCAAAGACTGTTCATCGATCCGCTTGCCGCGCCGGAGGCACGGACTTGTGTGTGGTGTGGAGAGGTCAGGTAAGTGTTTCTGTCCGCCCCTCACGCCGCAGCGCGATGGGGACTACAAGGGACGCGGGACACCACTCCCGGTTTGTGCAAGGTTGTTGACTGCTTGCCTGCGTTGCACGTCGCTCTGGCACTGCGCTGGCTTGCCTGTTGGCATGGCTCGATGCGCAGGGACCATTGACCCAGGGTCCAAGGGGTGTGCGTCTCACACACGTCCAGGGTGGCCATCTGACGGGTGGCCTGACGGTGCCTTGCGGTCGGGCCGCAAAGGCACTGCACAGTTGAATGTCAATGGGCTTGGAGCCCTGTGGATTCATGCTGTCAGTACGAATAGGCTCAAGGCCCATTGCATGCAGCAACTGACAATAGGCTTGCAGCCCAATGTCGGCATGCTGTGCCTGATGAATGGGCTCAGGGCCCATCGGATCACTGAAGGTGGTCTGGCCATCCTTCGATCCACTTCGATCAACGTCTTGACGTTGGTCGTTTTGCTGGCATCACTGCGCAGCGTCACTGGCGCAAGTCACGGTGGTTGACAAGGCGCTCGGTCGTGCTACTGGCGTCGTCACTGTCAGCAAGCTGCCAGTAACGACGCGTGGCGTTTGAAAGCCGCTCTCGTGATAGCTCGATCCCATGCGCGCAGGCATTGGATCGGCTTCGAAATGAACGTGGTCGGCGTCGGGCGCCAGCACGCGATCTGCTCAGGTGGGGACAACGATGGAGGCGGGTAACGACCGCAACGCCTTTTCTCCGCGATGGAGGGGACAAGGAGCCCGCGATGTGCCCACTCAGTTGACACCCATGGGCAACATGGGTCAACAGCCTATCGAGCCGTGCCCACGCAATGCCCCAGCATCCGCCGCCATTGCCAATGGCGCTTGACGGGCATCGACCACATGGGAGCCTGATTGCTCACAACCGGAGAGCAACCATGTGGCGATTCACCACCTTTACCGGCACCGTCATCGAGGTGCAGCGGTACATCAACAAACCGATGCGCTGGAATGTGCGCCCGGTCTGCCATGAACGCCGAGAGCTGTGGGTAAGCAACGGCAGTGGCGACCAACGCAAATGGGTCATCCACAGCAAGCTGATGCCCGCAAGACGAGATCACCAGGTGACCTTGCTGTTGGTCGGGCCGTGTGTCATCGGGCTGTTCAATGCGACGGCGCATGCCAGCGCCAACTACGTGCGCGAAGACCCGCCGTTTCTGCTGCGTGGCGTGGATGCGCTGGTGGCCTTGACCTTGATGGCGACGGCTTGCGCGCTGCTCGGCTGGCTGGGCTTGATCCTGGCATTGCTTGGTGCCTTGGCATACCTGGTTGGCGCCGCCATTTTCCGCGCCGTGCATCGCTGGCGAATGGCGCGGGTCGTGGACGAAGCCTTGAACGAGCTGGAGCTGATGTTGGTGGTGCGGCCCATGCGACATGCTGGTCGCCAGTAGCTATTGAGCATCCCTCACGGGCATAGGCGCACGCAGCACCTCCAACTCCATGTCTCGATATGGACATGACTGGATGGCATCAATCAGGTCGCGTCCCGTCCGGTCGTCTTGAAGACGGCGGAGATCCTCGGCGGCAATGACAACCACGTCGCCGAAGCCCTCGACGATGACATGCTGCGGCCCTTCACTGCGCACGCGGCGCACCAGTTCACTGAAACGCGCCTGCGCGTCTTGCAGCTCCCAGCTGCCCAGCAGCTTAGCCGTGTCCAATTTCGTTCCGTCCATGTGGTACCCCCAAGCAAGATGACTCTTAGCTTTGAAATCCGCATCACTTGCCAACAAGTAATGCGCATATTAAACTTCGATCTCAATGAGTCAATCTGACCAAATCCTCGAACTTGCTCACCGGCAACGCCTGCTGCGTGCTGTGGACGTCCGCGCGCATGGATGGTCACCTCAACTGCTGATCCGCCTGCACCAGATGGGGCACCTGCAGCGTGTTGCCCGAGGCCTATACAGTCTGCCAGATGCTGAAATCAACGAGCATCAAACCCTCATGGAGGTCTGCCAGCGCGTGCCCAAGGGGGTCGTGTGCCTGCTTTCGGCGCTGCAACTCCATGAGGTAGGTACCCAGCTGCCACACGAGGTCTGGCTGGCCATGCCAGAGGGTGCACAAACGCCTTCCTTGGAATACCCACCTTTGCGTGTTGCCAGAATGAGGGGCTTGGCGTACAGCGATGGCATTGAAACTTTCATAGAGCATGGCTCCGCCATTCGCGTCTACAGCGTTGCCAAGACTGTGGCCGACTGTTTCAAATTCCGCAATAAAATCGGGCTTGATGTCGCGATGGAGGCGCTGAAAGATGCATGGCGCAAACAAACATTTACTATGGCTGATTTGAATCACTTTGCCAAGATCAATCGTATTGAACGCGTTCTACAGCCATACCTCGAAGCGGTAATTGCATGATGCCATCGCCATTAAAAGAGCAATATAAAATATGACTAAAACATCAACCCGTCCTGCTTCTTCGAACAAGCCTAGCAAAATTGCTTGCGTGGATTTATTCTGCGGCGCTGGCGGATTGACACATGGCTTCGTAAAAGAAGGTCTGAATGTCATAGCCGGCATCGATCTTGATCCCGCATGCCGATTCCCGTACGAAGAAAATAACCCAAGCAAATTTATCGAGCGCGATGTCAAAGATATTGAAGCTGAAGAGCTAAATAAAATATTTGGTGACGCAGATATAAAAATCCTAGCTGGCTGCGCACCGTGCCAACCTTTTTCCACTTATGCCCAACGTTACGAATCAGATGGAAAAGAAGGCAAATGGGGGCTGTTATACCACTTCGCCAGACTTGCGGAAGGCACCAACCCCGACATTATCACCATGGAGAATGTCCCGACTGTAGCCAAACACTCCGTTTTTTTTGACTTCGTCAACGAACTCAAACGTCTCAATTATAGCGTTTGGTACAAAATTGTTGATAGTTCTCAATTCGGCGTTCCTCAAATGCGGCGCAGGATGGTGCTTTTGGCGTCAAAACACGGTAGCCTCCAAATGATTGAGCCTACTCATACAAAGCCTGTAACTGTACGGCAAGCAATTGGACGCCTACGACCTTTGCAAGCAGGTGAAGCGGCAGCAAGAGATAAGCTTCACGTAGCGTCATCGCTCAACAACAAAAATCTCGAACGCATCATTGCTTCTAAACCTGGCGGAAGTTGGCGCGATTGGCCAGAGCATTTAATTGCTGATTGCCATAAAGCAGACAGTGGAAAAACATATCCAGGCGTATATGGCCGTATGGAGTGGAACAAGCCTGCGCCAACTATGACAACGCAATGTTATGGCTTCGGCAATGGGCGATTTGGGCACCCTCAGCAAAACCGTGCTATCTCTTTGCGAGAAGCTGCGATCCTGCAGAGCTTTCCTCGAGACTATTCATTCGTGCCGAAAGATGGCGAAGTCAGCTTTACCGCGTTGGGCAGATTGATTGGCAATGCAGTGCCAGTAGATCTTGGGCGAGCCATTGCAAGAAGCATCAACAAACATCTTGCATTTATCACGGCCGCCAAGGGCAGTGATGCAATCACCCAATACAGCATGACAGCGACGATTTAGACGAGCTCACCAAATTCAGACATACAGTCACGCCTTTAAATGCGACCCATTCAACAGATCAAAAAG
>JBEANX010000225.1:0-2841 GCA_041165245.1 Pseudomonadota bacterium | reverse complement strand
CCCCACACGAGAGCACAAGTCCCTGGATCGGATTGCCGTTTCGAAGCTTGGCGAGTGCAGTTTCAGGGCCGGACAGGACGAAAACGGCCGCCCTGTTGGTGCCAGCTTTACCGTCGACTACGTCTGGAAGCTCGACTAATCCAGTTCCCTAGCAGCGCGGCTAAAGGGCCGCGCGACCCGTTCCCTTTGGAGTCCACATGTCTATGAACCAATTCATCACCGCCCGCTCTAGGGCCGCGAAGTCGCTGGCAACGTTGCTGGCGGGTTTTGTGCTGTCGCTCAGCATGCCCATGATGGCGTTTGCGCAAGCAGCTTCTGCGCCTGAGGCCGCGCCAGCCGCTGCACCAGCCGCTGCTGCAGCCAAGCCTGTCATCACCGAAGAGGCGGTTGACAACCCCTACGGTCTGAAAGCGCTGTGGACCCAGGGCGACGCGGTTGCTCACACCACTTTGGTCATCATGACCATCATGTCCATGGCCAGCTGGTACGTGATCATCACCAAGCTGTTGGAGCAGCGCTCCATGCTCAAGAGCGCCAGGAGTTCGGCCGAAACCTTCTGGAAGGCCACTTCCGTGAAGGCGGGTGTTGGCACCCTGGAAGAAGGCTCTGCCTTCCGCTTCATTGCCGAGCAAGGCATTAAAGCCAGTGACCACCACGAAGGCACGATGGTCGAGAGCATCGACAAGCACACCTGGATCGGCATGGCAGTGGACCGCTCGGTGGGCAACATCAACAACCGCCTGCAAGACGGCATGGCCATCCTGGCCACGGTGGGCTCCACCGCACCGTTCGTGGGCTTGTTCGGCACCGTTTGGGGCATTTACAACGCACTGGTCAAGATTGGCATCAGCGGCCAGGCGTCCATCGACAAGGTGGCCGGCCCTGTCGGTGAGTCATTGATCATGACCGCCATTGGCTTGGCCGTGGCTGTGCCTGCGGTGATGGGCTACAACTGGCTGCTGCGTCGCAACAAGGCCGTCATGGACCAGACCAAGGCCTTTGCTGGCGACCTGCACAACGTGCTGATCGCAGGCAAGCGTTGATCGCCGTCCTGAGCATTCACGACGCCTTCAACTCAGCCAGCCAGGAGTCCCACCCATGGGAATGAACGTCGGCTCCGCGTCGGAAGACGGCGAGCCCGAGCTCAACAACAGCATCAACACCACGCCCCTGGTGGACGTGATGCTGGTGTTGCTGATCATCTTCTTGATCACCGTTCCGGTGGTCACCCAGACCATCAAGCTCGAGCTCCCCAAGGAGCGCAACCTGCCGACCTTGACCAAACCCGAGAACATCGTCATCGCGGTCAACCGCGACGGCGAGGTCTACTGGTCCAAAGAGCGCATGCCCGACATTGAGGCCTTGGTCAAACGCCTGAAGGTCGAATCCGTCAAAGAGCCACAGCCCGAAGTCCACATCCGTGGTGACTCCGAAGTGCGCTACGAATCCATGGGCCGCGTGGTGGTGGCCTGTCAGCGTGCAGGCATCTTCAAGGTCGGTTTCATCACCGAGCCTCCCGCCGGCGCTGGTGCCCGACTGAAATGAGCGCCTGAAGTGAGAAACAGAACATGGGAATGAACGTCGGTTCAGGTGGGGGCTCGGACGACGCCCCTGAGGTGATGGTCGACATCAACACCACGCCATTGATTGACGTGATGCTGGTGCTGCTGATCATGTTCATCATCACCATCCCCATCCAGACGCACGCCGTCAAGATGAACATGCCGGTGCCCAACAACGCCGCGCCACCGCCCAAGCCACCCGAGATCGTGCGCATCGACGTCGACTTCGACGGCACCATCGGCTGGAACGGCGAGGTCATCCAGCCGGGTGACCGTGCTGCGATCGAGTCACGTTTGGCCGCCATTGCTGCGCAAGCCGATCAACCCGAAGTGCACTTGCGCCCCAACAAGCTGGTCGTCTACAAGCACGTGGCGATGATCATGGCCACGGCCCAGCGCTTGGGCGTGACCAAGATCGGCATCGTCGGCAACGAACAGTTCCTCTAGAACCCAGCCTCCTTGAACATGAAGACCTTGCGTGCCATGCCGACCTTGGCCCAATTTGCCGCAATCGCAACGCTGGCAGCGGCCAGCTTGACGCTTGCACACGCCCAAGGCGTTCGCGCCGAGGTGGGCAGGCCCTTGCAACAGGCCAGCGAGTACCTCAAGTCCGGCAAAGCCAAAGAGGCTCTGGGCAAGGTGCGCGAAGCCGAGGGCGTAGCGGGCATCACCCCAGCCGAGCGGCAGATCATCGATGGCATGAAAGCCAGCGCCGCCCAGCGCGCTGGCGACACCGCAACGGCCATCCAGGCCCTGGAATCACTGGCCGGCCGCGCCAGCGGCGCTCAGCTGGGCTCCTACGCCGAGCAGTTGGCTTCAGCCTACGCCCAGCAGCGCAACAACGCCAAGGCCACCGAATGGCTGAACAAGGCGATTGCAGCAGGCAACACGGGCCCCAGCATCAAGCAGATGCAGGCCTATTTGCAGGGTGCCAGTGGTGACTACACCGCCATTGCCAAAGACGCTTCCGCAGCCGTCGCCGGCGCAGAGCAAGCTGGTCGCAGGCCTGAAGAAGGTGACTTGCTTCGCTTGGCTGACGCCCAACAGCGCACGGGCAACACCACCGGCTACGTGGTGACGTTGGAAAAGCTGCTCAGCTACTACACCAAGAAAGACTACTGGAACGCCTACCTCAGCCGCTTGCCCCGCAAGGCCGGCTTTGCCGATCGCTTTGCGCTGGACCTGATGCGCCTGCGCTTGGCCAGCGGCACGCTGAGCAAGACCGAGGACTACATGGAAATGGCGCAGCTGTCGTTGCAGGCAGCCTTGCCGGCTGAAG
>JBEANX010000224.1:0-4512 GCA_041165245.1 Pseudomonadota bacterium | reverse complement strand
AAAGATGTGGTCAAAGGCATGCACGTCGTACCAGGCCTTGACCAGCTCTTGCAGATAGGCGTCGGCGTTGGTGGTGGCCGCTTGGCCACCAAACACCTTGCCCGAGGTGAAGCGCATCACATCGGCCAGCACGGCGGGGTGGGCCTTCATGAGCTGGACGAACTCGGCACGCGAGGTGGCCTTGCCAGCGGGGCCACACACCTGGTTCACAGCCAAGCCAAAAGCGTCGATGGCTGGGGTTGGCGGGGTGATGTCGGCCGTGCCGTTCTTGAGCTTGACGGGGTTGTTTTGGGTGTCAAAGAAGGGCAGGCAGGTGGCACTGTTGGCGCTGGGCGTGGTGTCGGCCGTGGAGCCGGGTGACTGGCCACCTGCGCTGCCCTGCACATCGGCAAAGGGCGGCTTGTTGCTGGCATAGCTGCCGCAGCTCAGCGGCAGCCAGCGGCGTGTGCCATCGGTGTCCAGGTACACAAACTTGCCATCGGTGGGCGCGTTCTCGCCCAGGGCCTGAAAGCTCTGGCCTGCTCGCACCGTCAACAGGCCTTTGCTGCCCTTGGTGTTGGTGCTGGCCTTGCAAGTCTTGCTGACCTTGAAAGCCACCGGCTCGCTGAAGAAGGACTGCGCAAAGCTGCTGCTGGCGGTGGTCATGAGGGCAAGGCAGAGCAGGGCTTGGGGCAGGGGTGCAGATGACGTGCTTTTTGACATGCGCTTTGACATGGGTGGCCTGTTTGAATGATGGGATCAAGGGGTTCGGACTGCCAGCATCCATGGCATGAGTGACAGGCCGATGTCGGAGCGCTCAGCCGGGCTGATCACTGGCTTGCTGCAGCACCACGTGGTGGGCCTGGATCAATTGCCTGAAAGACTGCGAGGTGCTGACCCAATCGACCGCATCCACCCGCCAGGCCGAGCGCTAAGCGGTCAGGTCAAGGGTTGGCATGGAGATCAGTTCAGTGAAGCTGGTGTCTGATTATCCATGCTGGCAACCGCGCCAATGGGCTGCAGCAAGCACCCGAGCTGGCATCGCGCTGCCTGTTTTGCCAGGCAGTGGCGCCAAAGTGATGCATCCGCTCATCGGGATCTGGCAGACATGGAGGCCGGCTCGCGTGAGGTCGCAATCGTTATGATGCCAACCCATGCGCCGAGCCTTGTCACTGCTGCTGATCCTCACCGTGTGGCTGCACGCAGCCCTCATGGTGCCGCTGCATGCCCATGGGCAGGGGCAAGGACATGCGCATGGGGCCGTGAGCACCCAGGATCACGCGCCGCAAGGCGACGATGGGCTCGATGCAGGCTGCGTCTGGTGCGCCTGGGCTGGACATGCCTTCGGCCTGGCGCCTGCGCCAGACCTGCGGGCCGCTCACGCCACCAGGCCCACTCGCCTGACACTGCCCCCGCAAACGACGCACGGCTTGAAAACCCGTGCCATGGCGCCCCTGGCCAGGGGCCCGCCTGCCCTGGTGCGCTCATTGACAAGCCCGCTCGTCCTGGCAACTGCACACGCCTAGGCATTGGCCTGACCAGGCCGGGCTTGCACACCTTCGCTCTCTGACCCCCTGGGTCCGCAGGCTGCCGCACATGCAGCCTTGCTGCGCTTTCGCGTCGTTTGCACCTTTCATCCTCATGAACAAGACCCTCCTTTCTCTGGCGGTGGCTGCCGCCTTGCCATCCTTCAGCTTCCACGCCCACGCCCAGGACTCGGCCCTGGCCTTGGGTGAGATCAAGATCAGCGCCCAGGCCTCAGGGCCCTTGACCAGCCGCAGCGTGCTCAGCTCGGTCGACCTGATGGGCGGCGAGCAGTTTCAAGACAAAACCGTGGGCAACAGCTGGGAGCTGCTGGGCCTGATGCCGGGCATCCAGCTCACCGAGTTCCGCATGGGCGCCGAGTCTGGCAAGGCCACCTTCCGCGCCTTCAATGGCGAGGGCTACATCAACGGCATCAAGGTGCTGATCGATGGGGTGCCCAGCAACGTCAACTCGGGCAACCAGCGCTTCATCGACATGATCCCCTCGCTGGAACTCGCCTTGATCGAGGTGGTGCGCGGCACCAATGACCCGCGCTACGGCCTGCACAACATCGGCGGCAACTTCAACATGGTCACGCGTCAGGGCGGCAACTACACCGAGGGGCGCTTGACCGCAGGCAGCTTTGACACGCTGGAGGCCCAGGTGGTGCTGGGCATGGAGTCCCAAGGCCTGGCCCAGAACTACTACATCGCCAAACAGAACTCGGGTGGCTACCGCCCGCACTCGCAGGCCGACAAGCTCTCGCTGGGCGGCAAGTGGTTCTACACCGTGCCAGGCACCGGGCTGAAGCTGGGCGCGGTGCTGCGCCACCACCGCAATGAATCGCAAGAACCTGGCTACCTGACCGCCGCCGAGCTGGCGCAAGACCGCTTTCAGTCACCGGCCAAGAACGCCAATGACCTGAGCAAGCGCGACATGAACCAGGCCTCGGCCCTGCTGGAATGGCAGGTCAATGAGCGCCTGTTCTGGCGCAACACGCTGTACTACAACGACTACTCGGACGATCGGCGCTTTTCGATCAGCCAGAGCAACCGCCAGCGCCGCCTCTGGGACGAGCACCAACGCGGCCTGCTGAGCAACCTGACCTGGCGTGCGAGCGACCAGGTCACGCTGGACGGTGGCATCAACATCGAAAAGCAGGACAACGGCTACGTGCGCAAGCGCTTTGCCAACACCACGCCCACCGACTTCGAGGGCACGCCCACCGCCTTGCAGGCCGATGAGGCCTACTCGCTCGACAACGTGGGCGCGTATGTGCAAGCGGTGCTCAAGCCCATGCCTGAGCTCAAGGTGGTGCCTGCGTTGCGGGTGGACAAGTTCACGGGCCAGACCTTGCTGCGCAACACCGGCGTGCGGGCGGCCTTGCAGGACTATGGCTGGATCAAGCAACCCAAGCTCAGCGTGGTCTACAGCCCGCTGGCCAGCGTGAGCGTGTATGCCAACTGGGGCCAGACCTTCCAGGTGCTGACGGGCTCGCGCTCGCCCGCCTACCTGGCGCCCAGCAACCTCAAGCGCGATGCGTCCATCAACACCGGCCATGAGCTGGGCGTGAAGTTCAAGCCCATGGCAGGCACCGAGGCCCGCATCGCCTTGTGGCAACAGGACGCCACCGACGAAGTGGCCAACATGCCCAGCATCGATTCAACCACGGCACTGGGAGCCACCCGCCGCTCGGGCCTGGACCTGCAGGCCTCGACCCGGGTCAACCCACGCTTGAGCTTGTGGGCCTCGCACGCCCTCCAGCAAGCCGAGGTGCGCAAGGCCTTCACCAGTACCGGGGCATCGCTGGCGGGCAAGGAGGTCATGGCCACGCCGCGCTACATCTCCAATGTGGGTGTGTCGTTCAAGGCTTCTGACACCTGGCAGTTCGGTGCCCAGGCCCGCGCCCAAGGCAGTTACTACATTGACGACCTGAACGCCCAGCGCAAGTACGGCGGCTTTGCCGTGGTCGATGCCAGCGTGCGCTACGCCTTCAACCCCAAGACCAGCGTGGACCTGCAGTTCAAGAACCTCACCGACCGTCGCTACGAGTACGTGTGGGACAACAGCGGCAGCCCCATGATTGCGCCCGCGGCTGGACGTGCGGCTTACCTGTCCTTGAACGTGAGCCTGTGATGCCAGGGCTCAGGCGGCGGCAGCTGCTTCAGGCCACGGCGGGGCTTGCCATGGCTGGCTCGCCCAGCTGGGGCCAGGCGGCCCAGGGCGTGCTTCAGGTCGTTGCGCCCTGGGAGGTGGGTGGCCTGTCGCCAGCGCGCACAGGCCACCTGTTCTGCCGCTTGCAGGTCTGCGAAACCTTGGTGGAGGTGGCGCCAGATGGCCGTCTGGCGCCCGGCCTGGCGCAAGCCTGGTCGTGCAGTGCAGACGGCCTGGCGTGGCGCTTCGACTTGCGCCGCAGCGCGCGCTTTCACGACGGCACGGCCGTCACCGCGCCAGCGGTGCTGGCTTGCCTGGAGGCCGCGCGTCGGCCACCTTCCTTGCTGAGCCAGGCGCCCATTGAGCGCTTGCAGGCCACGGACCCGCACACCCTTCAGATCCGACTGACACGCCCCCATGGCGGGCTGCCCCACCTGCTGACCCACAGCACCACCCTGATCCTGGCACCGGCAAGCTTTGCGCCCGGTGGCGCTGTGACCCGCCTGATTGGCTCCGGGCCTTATCAGGTGGTCAACATCCAGGCCCCTCAACGCATGGAGACCCAAGCCTTTGCAGGCCACGACGGCCCACCGGTGGCGATACAGCGCGTGCACTACCTGGCCGCTGGCCGCGCCGAGACCAGAGCCCTGATGGCCCTGAGTGGCCAGGCCGACCTGGCCTATGGCCTGGACCCGGTCAGCCTGGCCAGGGTGCGCCGCGACAGCCGCGTGGCCTTGCAGGAAGTGACCCTGCCGCGCACCTTGCTGATCAAGCTCAACGCTGGCCTGCCCAGCCTGGGGGACCTGCGCTTGCGTCAAGCGCTCAGCCTGGCGATCGACCGCGTGGGCATCGCAG
>JBEANX010000223.1:0-2789 GCA_041165245.1 Pseudomonadota bacterium | reverse complement strand
TGAGGCTTCGTCAAGGTCATCCTCAGCCGCCAGCAAGGTGGCTTCCTCTTGGGCTGCCTGGCGGCTGCCCTTTTTGGCCTTGCCTCTGGCCTCTTTGGCCAGTTGGCGCGCCTCTTCAATCGCTTGGCCCTCGGCCCACCAGGCCTCGAACTGCTCAGGCGTTTCCAGCGTGATGCGGCCCAGGATGCCCGCGCGGAAATCGTGCAGCACGACCTCGGCTGCCTTGCTGATGTTGATGCGCCCGCCGCTCATCACCGCGCCGCGTTTGCGGCCGATGGTCTCCAGCAGCACTTCGTCATGCGTGGTGGGGATGGCGCCGACATCGTCCAACTTGAAGCGCGCGGCCAGCAGGTGCGCATAACTGCCTTTGATGCTGGCCAACAGCTCCAGGGCGGCGTCTTCGTCTTCATAGGCGTTGCGGCCCACGGCGCCACTGGCGGCCAGGTGGTAGCCGCTTTTTTCGACCGTGATCTTGGGCCAGAGCATGCCCGGCGTGTCAAACAGGTAAAAGTCAGACGCCAGGTTGATGCGCTGTTCGATGCGGGTCACGCCGGCTTCGTCGCCCGTCTTGGCAGCCTTCTTGCCCACCAAGGTGTTCATCAAGGTGGATTTGCCCACATTGGGGATGCCGCAGATCATCACGCGCAGGGGCTTGTCCATGCCGCCGCGGTTGGGGGCCAGCTCGCGGCAGGCTTTGATCAGGCGCTGGGCGGGGGCGGTTTCGCCAGCGTCCAAGGCGATGGCACCCGTGTCGCTCTGGGCGCGGTACCAGGCCAGCCAGGCGTCGGTGCGGCTTTGGTCAGCCAAGTCTTGCTTATTGAGCACCTTGAGTTTGCGGCGGTTGCC
This sequence comes from Pseudomonadota bacterium, assembly GCA_041165245.1. Classification (GTDB taxonomy): domain Bacteria; phylum Pseudomonadota; class Gammaproteobacteria; order Burkholderiales; family Burkholderiaceae_C; genus Aquabacterium. Next base: position 1,943 of record JBEANX010000223.1, on the reverse strand, counting down.
CGTGAGCTCAGCCAGCATGGGGTTGGCGCTGGAGCCCGGCAGGCGCGCGTCGAGCAGCTCGATCACAACGTCGATCTCTTTGATGCGCTCGATGATGGCCTTTTTGGTCACATTCATGTGGCCGGGGAACCATTGGATGGGCATCTGGCGGGGCTTTCTCAGGTGGCAGGGGAGGGGGGCGACGATAACCGATGTCAGCTTGGACCGCGTCAGGCGGGCGCTGCCTGGCAGTGTGCCTTCAACCAGGCCTCAACCTCCCGGGCGTCGTTCAGGGTGCGCAGGGCCTGGTAGGTCTCCTCGCCCTCAGGGTAGCAGCGGCGCAGAAAGTTCAGCCATTGCTTGATGCGGCCTGCTCGGTGTCGGGCTTCGACCCGCAGGCACACCAGCTCCCAGTAGACCCACAGCAGCGAGTTGATCTGCGCCCAGCTCACGCTGCTGGCGCCTTGCGGGTTGGGGCCTGTGGCCGCAATGGCCAGCGCCAAGCCAGGGTTGGCCACCATGCCGCGCCCGATCATCACCGATGTGCAGCCGCTCTCAGCCTGGCAGCGCAGGGCGTCTTCGACCGTCCAGATCTCGCCATTGGCCACGATGGGGATGTTCACCACCGATCGGATGTCGGCAATGCGGGGCCAGTAGGCGGGCGGGCGGTAGCCGTGGGCTTTGGTGCGCGCGTGGATCACCAGCTCGCTGGCGCCTGCTTCGGCAATGGCAATGGCGCATTCCTCGGCCTGCAGGTCGTCGTTGAAGCCCAGGCGCATCTTGGCCGACACCGGCAGGTGCGCGGGCACGGCACGGCGCACCGCCGCCACGATGTCGCCCACCAGCTCGGGCGTTTGCAGCAAGGCCGCGCCGCCGCCATGGCGGTTGACCACTTTGGCCGGGCAGCCGAAGTTCAAATCGACCCCAGTGGGGCCCAGGCTGGCCAGTCGTGCGGCGTTGTCGGCCATGCAGGCGGGGTCAGAGCCCAAGAGTTGCCCGCGCACCGGAACGCCGGCCACCGTGCGCCCACCGTTGCGCAATTCAGGCATCACACGGGTGAACACACGCTCGGGCAAAAGCATGTCGGTGATGCGGATGAATTCGGAGACACAGCGGTCCACGCCACCGAGGCGCGTGAGCACATCGCGCAGGGCGTGGTCGAGCAGCCCTTCCATCGGTGCGAGCAAGATTTCCATCGCCGGGCAGTGTACACACGGGTGCCCAGCCCCGGTGGCTTGTGAAATGATGCACGCCATGAACACCGTTGCTACCCCCCTTCGTCAACTCGCTGACCTGCCCGGCCCCAAGGCTTGGCCTTTGGTGGGCAATGCACTGCAGTTGGAGCGCACCCGCATCCACCTGCAAATGGAGCAGTGGGCCCGTGAATACGGCCCTGCGTTTCGCATCAGCCTGGGCAAGCACCAAGTGATGGTGTTGTCAGACCACGAGGCCATCGCCGCGGCCATGCGTGACCGCCCCGAGGGCTTTCGCCGCCCCTCCAGCTTGGCGCGCATCCTCAACGAGTTGGGCATGGCCAAGGGCCTCTTCGTGGCTGAGGGCGAAGAGTGGCATCGCCAGCGCCGCATGGTGATGACGGCTTTTTCGCCCACCCACGTGCGTGCTTACTTCCCCCAACTCAAGCGCGTGAGCGAGCGCCTGATGCGCCGTTGGAACAAGGCCGCGGATGCAGGCGCCGAGATCGACCTGCAGGCCGACCTGATGCGCTTCACGGTCGACGTGATCACGGGCCTGGCCTTCGGTGTGGAGACCAACACGCTGGAGACCGAGGGCGACATCATCCAGCACGAGATGGACAAGATCTTCCCGATGCTGTTCAAGCGCCTCAACGCCATCTTCCCGCTGTGGCACTACTACAAGCGCGAGGAGGACCGCGCCCTGGAGCACGCCCTGGTGGTGGTGCAAAAAGCGGTGGACGAATTCATGGCCAAGGCCCGCACCCGCCT
>JBEANX010000222.1:0-5883 GCA_041165245.1 Pseudomonadota bacterium | reverse complement strand
GCCCGTGTGCATGGAGCCCATGAGCACGCGGTTGCGCAGCTGGGTGTGGCCCAGGTTCAAGGGCTCGAGCAGGTATGGGTACAGCGCCTGCCCGGGTGCCTGGGCAGGATCACTGGCGGCTGCGTGGCGCATGGCGTGGCGAGCGGTCAGTCGTTCGAGAACTTGATCTCGGTGGCCACGATGGCTCCTGCGCTGCTGCTGCTTCGCACGCCCTTGATCTCAACGAACGGGCCCACCCCGTTGGTGGTCCCCGCGAGGTTGCTGGCCGTGCCGTTTGAGAAGCGCGTCGGCTTGCTTCCGCCGGTGACGTAGTAGACGGTCACGCCACGGGTGACAAAGCTTTTGGCGTTGGTGTCGAGTGATTGCACGGTGCCATGCAGCTCGATTTCGCGCAGGCCATCGCCAGGGGGTTGGCCACCGCCGCCACCACTGCCGCCGCCACTGCTCGGTGGGTCATAGCGCTCATCGTCTTGCTTGATCAATGCGGCGTTGAGCACGCCATTGACCAATTGGCCGCGCACTTCGACGCGCATGCCTGCGGCCAGCGTCGCGTCGATCAGTTGCAGCGTGGTGATGTTGCTGACCGTCACCGGCACGCCATTGACATGCAAGGAGCCCGTGGCAGCTGAGTAGTCCGACACCACGCCTTCGACTCGGGCGGCGCGCGTCTGAGACAGAGGGCGAGATTCACCGTTGAAGCTCACCACCGTCCAGCTGGTGCCTGAGGTGCTCAGCAAGGCCCTGACCACTTGGCCCTTGCTGGGGGGCGACACATTCGCAGGCAGGGTGTATTGCCCTTGGTTGATGGTGATGAGGTTGCCCGTGATGTCATTGACCTGACCTCGGACCCGGAAAAAACTTGGCAAAACACTCAGGCACTCAATGCGTGTGGCCGTGTAGCCCGAGCCATTGTTCGGGAAGCCATAGACGCGCACATAAGGACACTTTTGAGCGTCGCTCAAGCCTGCCAAACCGCTGTTTTGATCAAAGAAGGTGTCGACCGTCACGTTGATGGCCTGGCCCAGCGAGCGGAAGGTTCCGTTGCTGGCGGACACCGACCCGGAGGTGACAGGCCCCAGCAGTTCAAAGCCCACCTTGACGCTGCTGGCCTTGGCCACTGTCTGAACTTCACCCGTGGCTTTGGTGACTTGGGATGTCTCGCCGCCTTCCACATCGATCACCATGCCCAGCTTCAGTTCGGCGACGGTGTCGTTGTCCAATGAGCTTGGGGTGATGCCTGAATTGTCATAGCGAATGCCATTGACGATGACCGAGCCAAACCCGGTGACCGAACCTGTGGTGAACGACCCCGTGCCCCCACTGCCCACACCGCTGCCATTGCCAGCGGTGGTCGTGCCCCCGCCGCCACAGGCCACCAGACAGCCGGCCGCAACAGCCCCTGCCGACAGACCGACCAGCCATTTCGCAAAACTGCGTGTGAAACGTGGCAACAACATGGGCTTCCTCAGGGTTCGGTCTTGTCTGCACCCGGTGCTGGGGCGGCCTCTGATGGGCCTGTGTAGCTGTACAGGCCGATGCGCACACGCTGCGTGGTCTCGCGTTGCTCGGCCTGGTCCTGTTCGATCAGTTGTTCGAGTTCGGGCGTGATCAGCTTGAGCAGCTGCTGCCACTGCTGGCGCAGCATGGGCTTGACTTGAGCGGCCGCCTCGGGCGAGAGCTCATTGGCCCACAAGGCCTGCTCGAAGTGGGGCGTCTCTTCCTTGCTCAACACATTGGCCACGGCAGCGTTGAGGTGGTCGCCCACGTTCTCACCCAAAAAGCTGAGCATGCGCGCGCCGTCGCCTTGCGGCACGAAAGCCTCGCGGGTGAGGTGCACGGTGTCGGTGGTTTCGTCCACGCGGGCCAACTCCAGCCGGCACAGTTCCTGCAGGATGCTGCGTGGGTGCACATCGCGTGTGACCGAGTGTGCCAGGGCCTCGAAGCTGGGGTCTTCCCCCTGGCGGGGCAAGGCGCGCAGAACGCCATTGCGGTGGCGATAGCGCCGCTCGCTCACCCAGCGCGTGAAAACCTCTGAGGCCACCGACGGGCGCGCGCGCGGAGCCGGGGCGGCCTCCTGCGTCAGGCGGGTCACTTCGCGGCGGTTGATGCCCGTGACGGTGCTGATGCGGCTGACCATGCGGTGCTCCAGGATGTGGGGCTGGTGCTCGCGGATGGTGGCGGTGGCCGCCTCGACAAAGGCTTGGCGCAGCATTTCTTCCACCGTGCCATGTCGCAAACCTTGCGAGACGGCCAAGCGCGCCAGCGGGCCCAGCACTTCGCGCAGGGCGTTTTGCAGGGCGGCGTCTTCGGGCGGGTTGGCTGAGGGCTCGTCGGACATGGTCTGAGGCTGGTGTCCTTCACAGTATAAATGTGTGAGTTGCACAGAACGGCGCAAAATTGCCAGAAATCAGCCCTGGGTTGTGGGGCCTGTTTTCCCGGGCGGGTTTTTCCCTTGCTTTCCGTTTGTTTCTTGCCTGCAACGCTTTTCACAGGGCGCAGCCTCGGTGAAAGGGCCGCCAGGTAGGGCGCCTAAAATCTCCCGCGACGGCCGGCACCGCGGGTGGGGGGCAAAGAATCAAAAGGCGTGAGAAAACGCCTGTGCGTTCGTGTGCGTCATGTCATCCAAGCCACCTGTCCTGGGCCGTGATGGGATCCATCACGGCGCTCGCTCGCGTCGAAGTGTTTCATCAACAAGGAGTTTCCTCATGAGAAAAATGGCTGCTTACGCCCTGATGGCGTCTGTCGTGGCAATGTCTGGCTGCGCGTCCCTCTTGAATGATCCAACCCAGCAGATCAACGTGTCTGCTTCCAACGGCAAGGCTGTGCAAGCCACGGTAGACGGCCGCTCGGTCATGACCCCCAGCGTGATGATTGTGAAGCGCGCTCAGGCTTCGAAGGTCATGACGGTCAACGCCACTGGCTGCGCTGACAAGACCGCGCTCGACAGCAAGGTGGACCCTAAGTTCTTCGGCAACATCCTGACGGGTGGCTTGATCGGTTCGTCCACCGATTACTCCACCGAAAGGATGTGGAAGTACGCTGACAACGTCGTGATCGCTTGCGGTCAGTGATGGCGTGATGTCGATGCGTCGACTGAAAAGCGGCTCTTGGGCCGCTTTTTTCTTGAGCCCATCTTGGTTTCGCGCTGGTGCCGTGGCTCTCTTCGGTGGCCTGTGCTGGGCTTGGATGCCTGCAAAGGCGCAGGATGCCGTGGTGCCTCGCCTGGTGGCCCAGGCCCAGGCCTTGAGGCTGCACCAAGATCCTGTGTGGGCCGCACTGTTGCATGTCCAGCAGGGCATGCCCAGCACGCAGGATCCACACTTCATCCTGACGCTGGGGCATTTCTCGGTCGAAGCCGAGCTGCACGCCACCCTCGAACACTTGTACGGGGGCGCAGTGCCCAATGCGGTGTGCCGTTTCCCGGCGCGACATGCCTGGATTCGCAAGCACCTCCCGCAGGCGCCCGATCTGCCCCTGTTGGCGTGCGCCGACCTGAACGAGTTCATGCGCCGGGTGCCGTTTGAGCAGGTCTCGCTGGTTTATGCCTCCGAGAACCTGAGTCAGCCCTCCAGCATGATGGGACACCTGTTCCTGAAAGTGGCAGGTGCCCATTCGCAAGGCCAAAGCGTCGAGCACGCCATTGCCTTCTTCACCGATGTCGACACCTACAACCTGCCCAAGCTGATGCTGGACAGCCTGGTCTTGGGCATGCCGGGGCACTTTGCGCTCTCCCCTTATGAGGACGAGGTCAACACCTACGTGCGCAAGGAGCAACGCTCCTTGTGGGAGTACGAGCTCAAGCTCGACGATTTCAATCGCGAGCTGTTGAGGCTGCACCTGATCGAGCTCAAGCAGACCACCTTCACTTACTACTTTCACCGCTACAACTGCGCGACCCTGGTCAAGCATGTGCTGGCACTGGCGGCGCCCCGGGTGCTTGACGTACCAGACTTCATCACCACTCCCAAGGATGTGATCAAGCTGGCTGACGCTGCGGGGGTCATTGCGAACACATCTGTCAAGACGCCGGCGCGCTGGCGTGTGCGGGCCATGGCGCAGAGTCTGTCTGCAGAACGGGCCGAGGCCGTTCGTCTGGCCGTGCTGGACCGGCAGCCTGAAAAGCTGGCGCCACCCATCGCTTCCGAAAGCCCGGACGCAGAAGCAGTCTACATACAGCTCGCCCTGGCCGAAGCCTACAACGACCACTTGCTGATCAACCATGCGCTGGGCCTGGACGACTGGCGCGTCTTCCAACAGCATGTACAGGCCCGTCAGCGACACGCCTTTGAGGGCTACAGCATGCAGGCCAGTGAGACCAAGAACCCACTGCGCTCACCACAGGACATGCAAGCCAGCATGGGGGTGGCGCACCGACAAGGGCGCTCGGTGGTGCGCCTGGGTTTTCTGCCGGTCTCGCACACCCTGGCCGACGACAATGGGACTTACTTCAGCGAGAACGAGCTGCGCTTGTTCGACCTGGCCGTGGACCTGGACCCACAGCGAGGGCAGCTTCGTCTGGACCGCTTGACGGTTTACTCTGCCCAGTCACTCCTGCCGCGCGAGCCCTTCACGGGCGGGCTCTCGGGGCGTTTCAAGCTGGGCTTTGAGCGTCAGTCAGGCACCGAGTTGAGCGACAAGATGGGCCTGGTGATCGACTGCGGTTTGGGTGTGGACGCCCGACCTGTTCGCGATGTGGATCTGTTTGCCTTGCTTGGCATCGGGTGGCGCTGGCAGGGCCAAGGGCAAGTCCATCTGGCGCCCAGCGTCGGGGTGGTGATGCGAGAGGTTTACCGCATGAAGTCCATCGTGACGCTGACGCGCCGGCAGGCCTTGTTGCAGCCATCCGAGGCAGTCAATGAGGTGGTGTTCACCCAGTCGGTGGGCATCGATGCGCACACCACCTTGCAGTTGCAGGCCACGCACAGGCGTGACCAAAATGGCCTGCGTCAACGCGTGGGTGAGTTGCAACTCAAGCGCATTTTCTGAGCCCTGAGGCGGCGCGATGACGCCCTTTCGGTATCGCTCGGACACAAGCGTGCCATCGCGTGTGACAAGTGCTTCGTTTGCTTACCCCAAACCCGCTTTCCGGGGGGTGTTTGATGGGCCTCGTGGGGCCGCATCCCACCTACAGTCGCCACCGCCCTCGCATGGGGGGTGTGAATGACAACCTGGAGATGGCGATGAAAGCTTGGTGTGTGGCCCTGGGCCTGATGACGATGGTGGGCACGGCCAGTGCCCAGTGGTATGCCGGCGGCACTGTGGGCGCGGGCAACGTGGACACCGATTGCTGCGGCTCGGGCGGTGGCACGGGCTTCAAGGTCTATGGCGGCTATGAGATCCCCAACCGGCATGTGGCCAACTTGTCTGTAGAAGCCGCCTACATTGATTTTGGCGAAGCCAGCCGCTCGGGCCTGGTGAGCAAGGCGTCGCTGGGCGCCACGGCCCTCACGGGCGCGGCCGTGTTGCGCATGAAGTTCAACCCGGCCTTCACCGGTGTGGGCCGCCTGGGGCTGGCCCATGTGGAAGCCACGGCCTCAGGCTCGGTGCTCATCGTGGGCGCCTCGAAGTCGGACAGCAGCTTTCAGCCCTACTTTGGCCTGGGGCTGGAGTACCGCCTGTCGCCCAAGTGGAAGGTCACCGGCTCGATGGACTTCACCAGCTATGACCTGGGCAGCGAGTCGGGCAGCGTGCGCCTGATCGGGGCGGGCGCGCAGTACGAGTTCTGACGCCACGGTGTGGCGCCACCTGGGCACAGCGTGTCCTCATTTTTGATGACATTCGCCCCGCTGGCGCGCAGGTGCCCGTGGGCATTGGTGATAACGTGGCCACTCGATGTGGTGCAGTTTTCTCTTTTGCTTGTGGGTAGGTCTGAGCCTGTCGGCT
>JBEANX010000221.1:0-4170 GCA_041165245.1 Pseudomonadota bacterium | reverse complement strand
TTGACATACGGGATACCTGGAAAGTTGAGTGAGTAAGGATGTAAACGTGTGATCCTGCCATGGCGCTGACAGTTCACTTGAACGCAATTCGTTCAAGTTACTTTGCAAACCGTCCATGTGGGGCCCACAGGCTTGTGAACGCTCCAGAGAAGGAATGTTCCTCACCCAAGTGGGGCAAAAAAAGAGCGCCTCAAGAGGCGCTCTGAAATTCGCTAGGAGAAGACAGATCAGCAAAGAAACACAAAAGATTCAGGGGGCACTGCCGCTGAAGGACACGCTCTGCAAGCTTGCGCCTTGAGGCGAAGCCAAAGTGCGCGTAGCGGCTTGCCCGCGCTGCGCGGCCATCAGCTGGTCCAACTGGTCGTCGCGCATGAACACCAAGTAACCCACTCGGTTGCCCTTGGCGTTCTCATTGAAGCTTGGCGCACCGGACACCAATTGGTGCGACCCAGGCGCATCAGGGCTCAAGCCGGCCGCCATGCTGGTCGGCAGGTTGACATCGGCCCCGGCAAAACCTTGGGCCAAGCTGACATTGCCTGCCTGCGCAGGAGCCAAAGCCACCGGAACACCCTGGCCGCTGGGGGCCAAACCACCATTGTTGAAGGTGGACACCAAGGCGCTCAGCACCATCACAAAACCTGCGGCGACCGACAAAGGTCCCGCCCAGCGGCGGTGGCGCAACTCGCGCGCAGCATCGAGAGAAATGGGGGCGGGCAAGGCCGATGCGGCGGGGGCACGGGCCACGCTGGGCAAGGTGATTGCCGAAGGGGCCAGCACCACGGGCTCTTGCTCAAGACGGCCCCGCACTGCAGCGAGGAAATCCGCGTCGCTGCTGGAGGACCGGGCCAAGCCTTCAGAGCGCATCACATCCCCGATGAGGTGATAGCTGTTCCAGCGGTCGCGTGCAGCCGGCTGGTCGCGCCAAGCGGCGCAAGCACGGTTGACTTCACGATCTGTGGCCTCGTTGTCGGCCATGGCCGACAGGGCTTCAAATGAGATGGAGTCGTCGTTCAAACGGTCAGCCATGGGTCACCTCGCTTGGAAGGGGCAGGTAGGACGCCCCGATTGGGGCAACTGTGTGACAGACACCTGTTGACACAGAAAGTTCACGGACTTTTTCTTGCCTAGGGTTTCCACCGATCACCAGCTGAATCAATCGCCCGGGGGGGAAGATCACCAGCGGTTGCCTTCGCGGGTGTCCAGCAAGGGGCGCAGCTTTTGCGCAATGGCTTCTCTGGCTCGGAAAATGCGCGAGCGAACCGTCCCGATGGGGCAGTTCATCATTTCGGCAATTTCCTCGTAACTCAAGCCTTCGATCTCGCGCAGGGTGATGGCCTGGCGCAGGTCCTCCGACAGGGCCTCGATGGCTTGGTTCACCGTGTTGGCGATCTGGCGAGTGGCAAGCACGGACTCGGGCGTCTCACCATCAGTGGCTTCGTGGTCCAGGCGCAAACCTTCGTCTTCATCCTCGGAAGCGCTGGACAAGGCGGCCTCGGTCATCACCGGGTCGCGCTTGAGTTGCATCATGGCCTTCTTGGCCGTGTTCACGCCAATGCGATAGAGCCAGGTATAGAAGGCACTTTCACCCCGGAAATTGGGCAGGGCCTTGTACGCACGGATGAAGGTCTCTTGGGCAATGTCTTCGACCAGATCGGTGTCGCGCACCATGCGGGCAATCAGCCGCTCGATGCGACGGCGATACTTGACCACCAGCATCTCGAAGGCTTTTTGATCGCCTCGCTGAACGCGTTGTACCAAGGGCGCATCGACATCCACGATGGGCACCGGGGGGGCTACATCCTGAAGACCGGCCTCGGCCAAGGGCTGCAAAGACTGGTCAGGGCGCTCGTCGCCTGGGTTCACAAGGGACCCTTTCGACGCAGCGTCGTTGAGGAGGATGGCGCAGACATGGGCCCTTTTTGGTGCTGTGGCACGTGTTGTGTATCAAGGAGCGGCAGACTAGATGATGCCACCGCTTCGTGTCGCGCATGAAACAGTCGCCAGCGGACTTCAAGGCTCGCGGCCGAAGCAGGCACCCAACGGGTCAGCGTGCCGGCGCTTTCCCCAGCTTGGTTGACAGCCCCATCGTCAGGCCAGCGACATTGCACCAACAAGCCCAGCCCCAGGTCGATCAACACGTCAACGTTGACCCTTTGCCCCTGCACGTCGACCCAAGTGGCCGCCGAATCGCGAGTTGACTCAAGCCAATGCAGGTCAATGGCGGGCACACGCAAAGCTGCGATCAACCAGGCCCGCGTGGTCAAGGCCCAAGCAGCTACCACCAGGACACCCAAGGCAGCAGACCAAAGGGGCACGCGCCCCTGCTCGGCGTCCCAACACAGGGACAAAAGCCAAGCCAAGGCCAGGACCATCAATGCAACCCACGCGAGACGCAGCCCCAGCGAAGCCACAGCAGAGGGCTGAGCAATGCGCCAAACCAGACCACGCGGCGCCTCACTGACAAAGAGAGAAGCGCCTCGAGGGCGCTTCTGACCCGCATCCAACAGAGCCACGCTCTGTCAGACTCGCTTGAACAGCAAAGAGCCGTTGGTACCACCGAAGCCGAAGTTGTTCTTCAGCGCGGCATCGATCTTCATGGGCCGCGCCTCATTGGCGCAGTAGTCCAGGTCGCACTCAGGGTCCTGGTTGAAGATGTTGATGGTGGGTGGCGACACTTGGTGGTGAAGTGCCAACACGGTGAACACCGACTCGATGCCACCTGCGCCACCCAAGAGGTGGCCCGTCATGGACTTGGTCGAGTTGACCACCAGCTTTTTGGCATGGGCACCAAAAGAGCCCTTGATGGCATTGGTCTCATTCAGATCACCCAGGGGTGTGGACGTGCCGTGCGCGTTGAGGTACTGAACCTCATCGGGGTTGACACCTGCATTGCGCAAGGCAGCCAGCATGGAGCGCTGGGGGCCGTACACGTCAGGGGCCGTCATGTGATAGGCGTCACCGCTCATGCCGAAGCCCGAGAGCTCGGCGTAAATCTTGGCGCCGCGGGCCTTGGCGTGTTCATACTCTTCGAGCACCATCACACCAGCGCCTTCACCCAGCACAAAACCATCGCGGTCTTTGTCCCAGGGGCGCGAGGCCGTTTTCGGATCGTCATTGCGGCTCGACAGCGCTCGGGCGGCGGCAAAGCCGCCGATGCCCAAGGGCGAGACGGTCGATTCAGCGCCGCCAGCGACCATGACGTCAGCGTCGCCGTACTCGATCATGCGTCCGGCTTGGCCAATGCTGTGCAAACCAGTGGTGCACGCCGTGACCATGGCCAAGTTCGGGCCTTTGAAGCCAAACTTGATCGACAGGTGCCCGGAGATCATGTTGATGATCGATGCAGGCACAAAGAAGGGCGAAATGCGGCGTGGGCCCTTTTCGGTGTATTCCTTGTGAGTGGCCTCGATCAATGGCAAACCGCCAATGCCCGAGCCAATCAGGCAGCCGATGCGCTCGGCCAGTTCAGGCGGCAATGCGTCGCCTGTGGGCAAGCCCGAATCCATCACCGCTTGGATGCCTGCTGCCAGGCCAAAGTGGATGAAGGTGTCCATGTGACGGGCTTCTTTGGCGGGGATGTAATCCTCGATGTTGAAGCCCTTGACTTCACCGGCGAACCGCACAGACATCGCCGAAGGATCGAACTTCGTGATGTTGTCAATGCCGGACTGACCAGCGAGGAGGTTCTTCCAGGACTCATCCACCGTGTTTCCAACAGGTGTGACAAGGCCCAGGCCAGTGACGACGACGCGACGACGGGTCATGCTTGAAATTGGGTTTGTGAGACAAACAAGGCCCCGAAGGGCCTTGTGCGACAAGAGAAATCAGGCCTTGACGTGATTCTTTGCGTAGTCGATCGCCAACTGAACGGTGGTGATCTTTTCGGCTTCTTCGTCGGGGATCTCGATGCCGAACTCGTCTTCGAGGGCCATCACCAGCTCGACGGTGTCCAGGGAGTCTGCGCCCAGGTCGGCCACAAAAGCCTTTTCGTTGGTGACTTCAGACTCGGCAACGCCAAGTTGTTCGGCAATGATCTTCTTGACGCGTGCTTCGATGTCGCTCATGACTCCTCCAGGAGTGAAAAATGCAAAAACAGCCCGAGATTCTACCGGCGGTGGCGCAGGGTTCACGGTACGCGCCAGCGCGGCGCCGGTCGGGCCTTGACAGACC
>JBEANX010000220.1:0-3282 GCA_041165245.1 Pseudomonadota bacterium | reverse complement strand
CACATAGGTGGGCACGTCGGTGGCGCGAACCAGCACCACACGCACATCGGCACGGGTGGTGGGCAGGATCAGCTTGCGGGATTTCTCAGGGTCTTCGGTGACCTCGATGCCAGCGGCAGCCAGCAGGGGCAAGGTCTCTTCAAAGATGCGGCCTTTGGACAGCGCGAGCGTGATCATGCTTGTTCCTTCACGCGTTCGATGTCGGCACCGATGGCGCGCAGCTTGTCTTCCATGCGGTCGTAGCCACGGTCCAGGTGGTAGATCCGGTCGACCAGGGTCTCGCCTTGGGCCACGAGGCCCGCGATGACCAGGCTGGCCGAGGCGCGCAAATCGGTGGCCATCACGGTGGCGCCCGAGAGCTTTTCGCGGCCCGTGACCACCGCGCTGTGGCCATCCACCTCGATCTTGGCGCCCAGGCGGATCATCTCGTTGACGTGCATGAAGCGGTTCTCGAAGATGGTCTCGTGGATGACGGCCGTGCCGTCGGCCACGATGTTCAACGCCATGAACTGGGCTTGCATGTCGGTGGGAAATGCGGGGTACTCGCGGGTGCGGAAACCCACGGCCTTGGGGCGTGCATCCATCTTGACGCGGATCCAACCTTCCTTGCCCTGCCCGCCTGCTTCAATGCTGACACCGGCTTCGCGCAGTTTTTCGACCACGGCTTCGAGGTGGTCGGCATTGGCGCGGCGCAGGGTGACATCACCACCCGCAGCGCCAACCGCGCACAGGAAGGTGCCGGTCTCGATGCGGTCAGGGATGATCTGGTGCGCTTGCGCAGGCGCAATGCCGTGCAGCTTTTCAACACCCTGGATGCGGATTCGGTGCGTGCCGTGGCCTTCGATCTTGGCGCCCATGGCGATCAGCAGTTCGGCCAGGTCGACGATCTCAGGCTCTTGCGCGGCGTTTTCGAGGATGGTTTCACCCTCGGCCAGACTGGCAGCCATCAGGAAGTTCTCGGTGCCCGTCACCGTGACCATGTCGGTGGTGATGCGGGCGCCCTTCAGGCGGGTGGGTTGACCGTCAGCGCCCAAGGGGGTGCGGGCCTCGATGTAGCCGTGCTCGACCTCGATCTCGGCACCCATGGCTTGCAAGCCCTTGATGTGCTGGTCGACCGGGCGCGAACCAATGGCGCAACCACCCGGCAGCGACACGCGGGCGCGGCCAAAGCGGGCCAGCAGCGGGCCCAACACCAGGATGGACGCACGCATGGTCTTGACCAACTCGTACGGCGCTTCGGCGTTGTTGACCTTGCCAGCGTCCAGCGTGACCAGGTCTGGGTTGTCGGCATGGCGCTCGGCCACGACGCCCATGTTGGCCAGCAGCTTGAACGTGGTGGACACATCCTTGAGTTGCGGGACATTGGCCAGCGTGACGGGCTCTGTGCTCAACAAAGTGGCGCACAGATCAGGCAAGGCGGCGTTCTTGGCGCCAGAGATGGTCACTTCGCCTTGCAGGCGACGACCGCCACGGATCAGGAGTTTGTCCATGAAACACGAAGGGCGCGATGCCACCGGGTGAACGGGGGTCGCGCCAAGTAGTTAGGGGGCTTGAAAAGAGAGGGGGCAGGCGGTGTCGAGCACCAACCAGGGCTCAGGCTTTGGGCTGTTCGGCCCATTCAGCCGGGGTCAAGGTCTTCATCGACAAGGCATGGATCTCGGCACGCATTCTATCGCCCAGGGCCTGGTAGACGCGCTGATGGCGGCCAATGCGGCTCTTGCCGTCGAATTCTGCCGAGACAATGGTCGCGAAAAAGTGCTGGCCATCGCCTTCCACGGCCAAGTGCTCGCAAGGCAGACCGGCGGCGATGAATTGCTGAACCTGTTCAGGCGTGGGGTTGGCCATGGGATCTCTCTCGATGTGAAATAAAGCAGGGGCCGCCATCATGCAGCCTCGGTGCGAGGGGGGAGCCGCGCAGGGCGCAGCGCTCAGTTTCTGATTTTGTAGCCGGTCTTGAGCAGGTGCAGCGCCAAACCTGAAGCCGCCAGTGTGGCAGAGGCCACCACGGCCAGGCTGACGAAGGGGTCGATGTCGCTCACGCCAAAAAAGCCGCGCCTGAAACCATCAATCATGTAGAAAAACGGGTTGAGGTGCGAGAGCGCCAGCCAGAACGGCGGCAGCGACTTGACCGAATAAAACACGCCCGACAAAAACGTCATGGGCATGATGATGAAGTTCTGGAAGGCCGCCATCTGGTCGAACTTGTCGGCCCACAGGCCAGCGATCAGGCCCAGCGAGCCCAAGAGCACACCGCCCAGCACGGCAAAGGTCAAGGCCCACCAGGGCTCGGCCATGCCGGGTGGCGCGAACCAGGCCGTCACTGCAAACACACCCGTGCCCACGGCCAGGCCGCGCACCAGGGCGGCGCCCACGTAGGCCAGGAACCAGGCCCGGTGCGAGAGTGGCGTGAGCAGCACGAACACCAGGTTGCCCGTGATCTTGCTCTGGATGAGCGAGGACGAGCTGTTGGCAAAGGCGTTTTGCAGCAGGCTCATCATCACCAAACCGGGGATCAGGAAGCTGGTGTAGCCCACGCCCTTGAACACTTCGACATGGTCTTGCAGCACGTGGCCGAAGATCAAGAGGTAGAGCATGGCGGTGAGCACGGGCGCGCCCACGGTTTGAAAACTCACCTTCCAAAAGCGCAGCACTTCCTTGCGGAACAGGGGCTGAGCGCCCGCGAAACTTTGAGCCCAGTTCATGCGCGCACCTCTGCCGATTGGCCTTGCATGATGGCCAGGAAGACGTCTTCCAGGTCAGCGCGGCCGATCTCCAGGTCTTCGATGCGGCTGCCGTACAAGCGCAGAGAGGCCAGCATTTGCTCGACCTCCAAGGCATCACGCGCAGGGATCTGCACGATGCGGCCGGTGACCCGGGCGCGGGAGTAGAGGTCTGCCGGGATGGCGTCGTTGGTCTTGAAGCGCAGCATGGTGTGGGCGGTGCCGGCTAGCAAGGACGAAGTGCTGTCCAGCGCCACCAACTGGCCGCCCTTGAGCATGCCAATGCGGTGGCACAGGGCCTCGGCTTCTTCCAGGTAGTGGGTGGTCAGCAGCACGGTGTGGCCTTGCTTGCTGAGCTGTGAGATGAACTGCCACAGGGTCTGGCGCAACTCCACATCGACCCCGGCGGTGGGCTCATCGAGCACGATCACAGGCGGCTTGTGCACCAGGGCCTGGGCCACCAGCACACGCCGCTTCATGCCGCCTGAGAGCTGGCGCATGTTGGCCTCGGCCTTGTCAGCCAGTCCGAGCTTGTCGAGCAGCTCGTCGATCCAGTCGTCGT
>JBEANX010000219.1:0-2588 GCA_041165245.1 Pseudomonadota bacterium | reverse complement strand
GCGGGTTCATGATCATCATTTGCGCCGTTTCGGGATGCGCCTCGGCGGCTTGCATCGGGATGCCTTGCGCAAAGCGGTGGATCTTTTCGAGCGCGCTGGCCAGGGCCTGCGGGTCGCCGCTGATCTCGGCGCCGCCACCGTCGGCTTCGAACTCGCGTGCGCGGCTGATGGCCATCTGGATCAGGCTGGCGGCCAAGGGGGCCAGCAAGGCCACGGCAATGCCGGCAATCGGGTTGGCCGGACGGCCTTCGGAATCACGACCGCCAAAAAACACGGCGAAGTTGGCCAGCATGGAGATGGCACCGGCCATGGTGGCGCTGATGGTGCTGATCAGGATGTCCCGGTGCTTGACGTGGGCCAGTTCGTGCGCCATCACGCCGCGCAACTCACGCTCGCTCAGCACATTGACGATGCCGGTGGTGGCAGCCACGGCGGCGTGGTGCGGGTCACGGCCGGTGGCAAAGGCGTTGGGGGCAGCCTCGTCGATCAGGTAAACCTTGGGCATGGGCAGCTCGGCGCGCTGCGCCAACTCTTGCACCATGCGGTAGAAGTGCGGCGCCGAGGTGGCATCGACCTCCCGGGCGTTGTACATCTTCAGCACCATCTTGTCGGAGAACCAGTAGCTGAAGAAGTTCATGCCCAGGGCCACGACGAGGGCCAGCATCATGCCCGCGCGGCCACCGATCATGGCGCCGATGGCCATGAACAGGGCGGTGATGGCCGCCATCAGGACGGCGGTTTTCATGAGGTTGAACATGTGTCGAGACTCCTTGGTTCAGCTCGCGTGCGGACACACCGCACTCAACGACTGCTCTTGGTAGATGCGGTTTGCGCGCCAGGGTTCAAGCCAGCGGTGCGTTTCCGAGTGTGAAGTTGTGGCGATCAAGCCAAGCGTGGGGAAGGGCAGGCTTGCAGAAAATCCTTCACGCCGATGCGCTTGCCGCCGGGGCGCTGCACCACGTGCAAGGCCAGGGCTTGCTCGCCACAGGCCACCACCAGGGTCTCGCCCTCGGCTTGCAGCACCTCGCCAGGCGTTCCGGTGGCAGGCACCTGGCTGGCCGCCCAGACTTTGAGCACTTCGGTGCCTTTGTCGGTCTGCAGCTGCGCCGTGCAACCGGGGAAGGGGTCAAAGGCCCGCACCCGGCGTTCGATCACGCTGGCTGGCAGTGCCCAGTCAATGGCGGCCTCGTTCTTTTCGATCTTGTGCGCGTAAGTGATGCCTTCCAAGGGCTGCGGGGTGCGCACCAAGGCTTCACCGGCCTGCAAGCGCGCCATGGTTTGCACGATCAAGCGGCCGCCTTGCGCGGCGAGGCGGTCGTGAAGGGCGGCTGTGGTCTCCTGCGGCAAGATGGCCTCGGCCTCGCCGATCAGCATGTCGCCCGTGTCCAGGCCCGCGTCCATCTGCATGATGGTCGTGCCGGTTTGTGCATCACCGGCCTCGATGGCGCGGTGGATGGGCGCCGCGCCGCGCCAGCGTGGCAGCAGCGAGGCGTGGATGTTCAGGCAGCCCAGGCGGGGCGCGTCCAGCGTCCATTGCGGCAGGATCAGGCCGTAGGCGGCCACCACCATGGCGTCGGCCTGAACGGCTTCGATCTGGGCTTTGGCGGCGGCAGCTTCTTCGGGGTACTTGCCGTCCAGCTTGAGGCTGTGGGGCTGGCCCACAGGGATGCCATGTTCCAGCGCGAATTGCTTGACGGGAGAGGCCTGCAGTTTCATGCCGCGGCCTGCCGGGCGGTCGGGCTGGGTGAGCACCAGGGCGATGTCATGCCCGGCGGCGTGCAGGGCGGCCAGGGCTTCCCGGGCGAATTCCGGGGTGCCTGCAAAGATCAGTTTCATGCCGCGCTTCAGCCTTCTTCTTCGTCTTTGGCACGCTTGACCATCTTGGTCTTGATGCGGTTGCGCTTGAGCGGTGAGAGGTACTCCACAAAGACCTTGCCCAGCAGGTGGTCAAGCTCATGCTGCACGCACACGGCCAGCAGGTCGTCGTCGGTTTCGAACTCGTAGGGCTGGCCGTCTCGGTTCAGGGCCTTGACCTTGACCTTGGCGTGGCGCTCGACCTTGTCGTAGATGGTGGGCACCGACAGGCAGCCCTCTTCCCAGACCAGCATTTCCTCGCTGCGCCAGGTGATCTCGGGGTTGATCAGCACGCGTGGCTCGTTGCGCTCTTCGCTGGTGTCGATCACGACCACGCGCTCATGCACATCGATCTGGGTGGCGGCCAGGCCCACGCCCTTGGCTTCGTACATGGTCTCCAGCATGTCGTCCACCAGTTGCTGGATGCGGGCGTCAACAGCAGAAACGGGCTGGGCCACCTTGTGCAGGCGGGCGTCGGGGAAGGTCAGGATGGGCAGCAGGGCCATGGTGAATGCAGGTAAACGGTGGGTGAGTTCTGTCGATTCTGTGGAAGCAGCGCAACGAAGCCCGGCTGGCTGGGGGGCCGGCGCCGAACTGGGGCCGTAACACCGGGCAACCGTCGTTGTCGCCCTTTGCAAATTGGGGGCAGAATCAGGCGATCATTGACCAGATTGTGCCCAATCTCCGAGATTTGTGTGGGAGCGTCGCTCACATCCGGGGGGCACATTGGAGAC
>JBEANX010000218.1:0-4204 GCA_041165245.1 Pseudomonadota bacterium | reverse complement strand
AAACGATGGTCACGGCGACGGCCTTGGCTTGCACGAGCACTTGAGCCGCGATCGAGTAGGCATCAGGCGTGATCATGGCCACCGTGGTCCAGTCGGCCACAGCGCTGGGGCCACCCAGGTTAGGCGAGTTGAACACGCCGGTCAGCAGCGCACCGATGATGCCGCCCACGCCGTGCACGCCGAAGACGTCCAGCGAGTCGTCAGCGCCCAGGATCTTCTTCAGACCGGTCACGCCCCACAGGCAGACCAGACCAGCAACCACACCGATGATCAGTGCGCCACCGATGCCGACGTTGCCGGCAGCAGGGGTGATGGCGACCAGGCCAGCGACGGCACCGGAAGCAGCGCCCAGCATCGAAGCCTTGCCCTTGAGCAGCGACTCACCCAGGATCCAACCCAGCACCGCAGCAGCCGTGGCAGCGAAGGTGTTGATGAAGGCCAGGGCCGCAAAGCCGTTGGCTTCCAGGGCCGAGCCGGCGTTGAAGCCGAACCAACCCACCCACAGCAGCGAGGCACCGACCATGGTCAGTGTCAGCGAGTGAGGCGTGAAGGATTCCTTGCCGTAGCCGACGCGCTTGCCGACCATGTAGGCGCCCACCAGGCCAGCGACAGCGGCGTTGATGTGCACCACGGTACCGCCGGCGAAGTCCAGCGCGCCCCATTGCCACAGCAGGCCCGCCTTGGCGGTCATGGCATCGGCCACGTCCTTCGAGGCGTAAGCGTCAGGGCCCATCCAGAACCAGACCATGTGAGCGATCGGAGCGTAGCTGAAGGTGAACCACAGCACCATGAACAGCAGCACGGCCGAGAACTTGATGCGCTCAGCAAAGGCGCCCACGATCAGGCAGCAAGTGATGCCGGCGAAAGTGGCTTGGAAGGCAGCGAACACGATCTCAGGGATGACCACACCCTTGGAGAAGGTGGCGGCGTTGGCAAAAGTGCCAGCGACGTTGTCCCAGACGCCCTTCATCATCAGGCGGTCGAGGCCACCGATGAAAGCGTTGCCTTCGGTGAATGCCAGCGAGTAGCCGTAGACGAACCACAAGACAACGATCAGCGAGAAAGTCACCATGACTTGCATCAGCACCGACAGCATGTTCTTGCTGCGAACCAAGCCGCCGTAGAACAGGGCCAGACCTGGCAGGGTCATCAGGATCACCAACAGGGTGGAGACCATCATCCAGGTGGTATCGCCCTTGTTGGGCACGGGGGCGGGTGCGGCGGCAGCCGAAGCAGCCTCAGCGGGTGCTGCAACCGCAGCAACGGGCGCGGCAGCGGGAGCGGCTTCAGCCGCAGCCGATGCTGCTGCCACGGGGGCCGAAGCGGCGGTGTCTTGGGCGTGCGAAACGCCCATCAGACCGAACGCTGCGAGACCCAGTGCGATCGACGCAATGAGTTTTCTCATGGATAGCCTCTTGGTATGGGAAGGTTGGGACAAAAGGGGGCCAGGCATGCGCCCTCAAAATGGGCGCTGACCGGCAAACAGGGGGCGTGTGTTCAGTGAGCGGCTGGGTTCACAGCGCGTCTTTGCCGGTCTCGCCGGTGCGGATGCGCAGAACCTGCTCGAGGCTGGTCACGAAGATCTTGCCGTCGCCGATCTTGCCTGTGCGGGCTGCGGCTTCGATGGCTTCGATCACGCGGTCGAGGATGGATTCATCCACAGCCGCTTCGATCTTGACCTTGGGCAAGAAATCGACCACATACTCCGCGCCACGGTACAGCTCGGTGTGGCCCTTTTGGCGACCAAAGCCTTTGACTTCGGTCACGGTGATGCCTTGAACGCCAATGGCAGACAAGGCCTCACGCACTTCATCAAGCTTGAAGGGCTTGATGATGGCGGTCACCATTTTCATAGAGGGGCTCCTTTGGGAATTGAAAGCAAGTGCTGCATAGCTTCTGCACGATCTGTGCCATGTCGAATGACGAAAAGCCAAGGGTGCGGTGTGGGCTTTCAGGGCTTGCTTGCCGGCATTGAGTGCACTTCAATGATGCGTGCACCAAGATGGATCACCAAGATGGGGCTGAAAACTCGGTTTTCAGGGCCTTTCGGGGGCTTGCATGTCCGGGAATCGACATTTGCACTCCACAGGTGCATGACTCGTTCGTCCTGTTGGGGGTGAGCCCGCTGATGGGGGAAGCTCAGTCGGTGCCAGTTGCCCACAATCGCGGCAGTTTGTTCACAGCAGGAGCCCCAAAATGACACTCGCCCTGGTTCGCAGCCGCGCGCTCGATGGCCTCATGGCCCCGGAGGTGTCGGTCGAGGTGCACCTTGCCAACGGCTTGCCTTGCTTTACTTTGGTGGGCCTGGCTGACACCGAGGTCAAGGAAGCCCGTGAGCGAGTTCGCGCAGCCCTGAGCAATTGCGGCTTGGACTTTCCGCACAACAAAAGAATCACGGTGAACTTGGCGCCGGCTGATTTGCCCAAGGAATCAGGTCGTTTTGACTTGCCCATGGCGGTGGGCATTCTCGCCGCCATGGGGGTGATCGATGCCGAACGGCTTGATGGCCTGGAGTTCGCCGGCGAGTTGTCGCTCGGCGGTGAGTTGCGCCCGGTGCGTGGCGCGCTGGCCATGGCTCTGGCAGTGCGCAAAGCGTCGCCTGAGCAGCAACGCGCCTTGGTGCTTCCTGAGGCGAGCGCTCTAGAGGCCGCCTTGGTCGATGGCGTGAAACTGCTGGCAGCGCGCCACCTCAGCGATGTGGTGGCCGCCCTGCGCGCCCATGACCCTCAACCTCTGCCGCAAGTCACCCCTGCGTTCGAGACGGCCGCCGTCAGCCCGCATGGTGATTTGCGCGATGTCAAAGGCCAGGGCGCGGCCAAGCGGGCGCTGGAGGTGGCTGCAGCGGCAGGTCACAGCCTTTTGCTGGTGGGCCCGCCAGGCACGGGCAAATCGATGCTGGCACAGCGTTTGGCGTCCATCTTGCCGCCGCTGGACACCGACGAGGCGCTTGAATCGGCCGCGGTGCTGAGCCTTGCCGGCCGCTTCCAAGCCGACCAATGGCGCCAGCGGGTGGTGAGGGCGCCGCACCATTCGGCGTCGAGCGTGGCCTTGGTGGGCGGCGGCTCGCCGCCGCGGCCTGGCGAGATCTCATTGGCCCACCGAGGCATCTTGTTTCTGGACGAAATGCCCGAGTACCCCAGGGCCGCTTTGGAGGCCTTGCGGGAGCCACTGGAGAGCGGGCACATCACCATCTCACGCGCCGCCAGGCGGCATGACTTCCCGGCGCGCTTTCAATTGGTGGCGGCGATGAACCCCTGCCCCTGCGGCCACCTGGGCAACCCGCTCAAGGCTTGCCGCTGCACGCCTGATCAAGTCAACCGTTACCAGGGCAAGCTCAGCGGCCCTTTGCTGGATCGCATCGACGTGCAGGTGGAGGTGCCCGCCGTCAGCCCCGAGGTTTTGTCGCAAGCGCCAGATGGCGAGACCAGCGCCGTGGTCGCCGAACGGGTGAAGCAGGCCCGTGCTCGGCAATGGGCCCGCCAGGGCTGCCTGAACAGCGACCTGGACGGCTCAGGGCTGGATCTGCACGCGCAGCCCACGCCTGCGGCCATGGCCTTTTTGAAGAAGGCTTGCGAGCGCCTGGGTTGGTCAGGTCGGGGCTTTCATCGGGTTTTGCGTTTGGCCCGCACCTTGGCTGACTTGGCGGGCGAGGCTCAGATCGACATGCCTCACGTGGCGGAGGCCATTCAATACCGGCGTGCTTTGCAGGCGCCTGCAGCAAGCCTGGCCGCCAGTTGAGACCGCAGGCACAAGTGTTCAGCGCCCCTGGTCTTGGCGCAACCCGCGCCCTTGCTGGCGTGGTTAGACTGCAAGCTCCTGAATACTCTGAGGATGAGCATGTCCACTGACCTTCGCACCGCCATGCCTTGGGCTCAATGCCTGGCCCTCTCCGTGGGCTTGTCTGTTTGTTGGCCCACTCACCTCGCTCAGGCCGCAGATCACGCACACAACGAACATGGCGCCGCTGTGCTTGCCAAAGCAAAGGCAGCCGCCCCTGGCGAGGTGTTGGTCAGCCAGGCTTGGGTTCGCCCTGCTGTCAAAGGTCAGAGCGGCACGGGGGGCTTCATGCGCTTGCTCAGCCCCCATGGTGGCACCCTGCTGGGGTTTGATTCTTCTGTGGCCACAGCCGAACTGCATGAGATGGCCATGGAAGGCGATGTCATGCGCATGCGCCCACTCAAGGCCCTGACTTTGCCTGCAGGCC
>JBEANX010000217.1:0-2695 GCA_041165245.1 Pseudomonadota bacterium | reverse complement strand
CCCTGATCCAGAGTGTGGACGTGCTGGTGACCCATTGGCCACAGACCCTGCTGTCGGAAGAAGACTCCGCACGTTTCCTGACCGGTCTGCGCAGGCGCTTGAGCCTGCCCGACTGCGAAGCCATCCGTGTGTATGGTCCGAACCCGACGGCAACACATGATCGCCGCCCTCAGATCTTTCTGGGCAGCGCGCATGTCAAGGGTGGGGAGTTGATCCCCTCTCGGTTGCTGAGCCCTGCGGAAGTGCAGAGCCAGTTGCAGGCCCTCTAGCCAGCAAACAGCAACCACTCGTTTCGACTCCCTGAACCCGTCCCCCGATTTCAGTTTCTAGCAAAGAGCCTCCCATGAGCACTCAAATTCGCAACATCGCGATCATCGCCCACGTGGACCATGGCAAGACCACCATGGTTGACCAACTGCTGCGCCAGTCCGGCACCTTCGCTGACCATGAAAAGGTCGTCGACACCGTGATGGACAACAACGCCATCGAACGCGAACGCGGCATCACCATCCTGGCCAAGAACTGCGCCGTGAGCTGGGAAGGCACGCACATCAACATCGTCGACACCCCAGGTCACGCCGACTTCGGTGGTGAAGTCGAACGCGCCCTGTCCATGGTGGACGGCGTGGTGCTGCTGATCGACGCGCAAGAAGGCCCCATGCCTCAGACGCGTTTCGTGACCAAGAAGGCCCTGGCCTTGGGCCTCAAGCCCATCGTCGTGGTCAACAAGGTTGACAAGCCCGGTGCCAAGCCTGACGCCGTCGTGAACGCCGCTTTCGACCTGTTCGACAAGCTGGGCGCCACCGACGAGCAGCTGGACTTCCCTGTGGTGTACGCCTCGGGCATCAACGGCTGGACCTCGCTGGTTGAAGGCACACCCGGTGAAAAGTGGGGCGAGGACATGTCCGCCCTGTTCAACACCGTGCTCAAGCACGTGCCTGCCCAGTCGGGTGACCCTGACGCCCCCCTGCAACTGCAGATCTCGGCGCTGGACTTCTCGTCTTTCGTGGGTCGCATTGGCGTGGGCCGCATCAGCCAAGGCACGATCAAGCCTGGCATGAACGTGGCTGTCATGGAAGGCATGGATGGCAAAGCCATCAATGGCCGCATCAACCAAGTGTTGACCTTCCACGGCCTGGACCGGGTGCAAGTCACTGAAGCCGGCCCTGGCAACATCGTGCTGATCAACGGCATCGAAGACATCAACATCGGCGTGACGGTGACCGACAAGGAAAAGCCACAGCCCTTGCCGATGCTCAAGATCGACGAGCCCACGCTGACCATGAACTTCTGCGTGAACAACTCGCCGCTGGCGGGTCGTGAAGGCAAGTACGTGACCAGCCGCCAGATCTGGGATCGCCTGCAAAAAGAGCTGCAACACAACGTGGCCCTGCGCGTCAAAGAAACCGACGAAGACGGCATCTTCGAAGTGTGTGGTCGCGGTGAATTGCACCTGACCATCCTGCTGGAAAACATGCGCCGCGAAGGTTACGAGTTGGCTGTGTCCAAGCCACGCGTGATGTTCAAGGAGATCGACGGCGAGAAGTGCGAGCCCATGGAGCTGGTCACTGCCGACGTGGAGGAAATCCACCAAGGCGGCGTGATGCAGGCCCTGGGTCTGCGCAAGGGCGACATGATCAACATGGAACCCGATGGCCATGGCCGTGTCCGTCTGGAATACCGCATCCCGGCCCGTGGCCTGATCGGTTTCTCCAACGAATTCATGAACTTGACCCGTGGTTCGGGCTTGATCGCCTCGATCTTTGATGGCTACGAGCCGCACAAGGGTGAGATCGGTGGCCGCAAGAACGGCGTGCTGATCTCCATGGACGACGGTGAAATCTTCACCTACGCCCTGGGCAAGCTCGACGACCGTGGTCGCATGTTCGTCAAGCCGAACGACCCTGTGTACGAAGGCATGATCGTCGGCATCCACAGCCGCGACAACGACCTGGTCGTGAACGCCACGCGCACCAAGCAGCTGACCAACTTCCGTGTGTCGGGCAAGGAAGACGCGATCAAGATCACGCCTCCCATCGACCTGACGCTGGAATACGGTGTGGACTTCATCGATGACGACGAACTGGTCGAAATCACGCCCAAGTCGGTCCGAGTTCGCAAGCGATTCCTCAAGGAAAGCGACCGCAAGCGCAACCGCAATGCCTGATCGGCATGGCTTGAATTTGAGCTAAGGTCATGAGGGCCGCGTCTGTGAGACGCGGCCCTTTTTACATGGGGCCTTCGGCCCTTGAGCAGCGGAGCGTATGAATGGAAAGTGCAGTCTTGGCCGAGGTGGTCGGCGGTGTGGGTGTGATCACTTTGAACCGCCCCAAGGCCCTCAATGCGCTGTCACTGGGCATGGTGCGCAGCCTGATGGGCACGCTCTTGCGTTGGCGCGATGACGACGCTGTGTTGGCGGTGATGCTGCGAGGCTCGGCCCGACCGATGCCTGATGGCAGCCAAGGCGCGACGCACTTTTGTGCGGGCGGAGACATTCGTTTCATGCACGAAGCAAGCATGGCGGGTGACTTGGCCATCGACGATTTCTTCACCGAGGAATACGACCTCGACCACTTCATCCATGTCTACCCCAAGCCCGTGATCGCATGGCTCGACGGCATCGTCATGGGCGGTGGCATGGGCTTGGCCCAAGGCGCGGCCTTGCGCGTGGCCACGCCCGCCGTGAAGATGGCCA
>JBEANX010000216.1:0-2897 GCA_041165245.1 Pseudomonadota bacterium | reverse complement strand
CGCCGACGACCTGGACGAAGCCGAGATCGAGCGCTCCATACGCGAGATCAACGAGGCCATCCGCCGCTCCTCACAGGCTGCGGGCAAGAAGTCCTGAGCGGGCGCTGCCCCCAGCCCGAGCGGGCGCAGATGCCCACCGGCACCGCCAACCCTGCTCGCCACCCGGGCCCGCCATGCAACTCATACTCGCCTCCAACAACAGCAAGAAACTGCGCGAACTGCAGTCCTTGCTCGGCCCTCTCGGCCTGAACTTGGTCAACCAGGGCGCCCTGAACATCCCCGAGGCTGAAGAGCCCCACATCACGTTCGTGGAAAACGCGCTGGCCAAGGCCCGACACGCCGCGCAACTCGGCCAAGGCCCGGCCATTGCAGACGATTCCGGCCTGTGCGTACGCGCCCTGGGCGGCCTGCCCGGCGTGCGCTCGGCCCGCTTCGCGCTGGATGCCGGCCGCCACCTTGAGGGCGTGCCGCGCGAGGTGGCCGATGCCGCCAACAATGCGCTGCTGATTGAAACGCTGCATGGCCAGCTTGAGCGCCACGCGCATTTCACCTGCCTGCTGGTGGCCGTGCGCCATGCAGAAGACCCAGAACCCTTGATCGCCGAAGGCCATTGGGCCGGCGTGATCCTGGAAGCGCCTCAGGGCCACGAAGGCTTTGGCTACGACCCCTTGCTCTGGTTGCCCGACCACGGCTGCTCAGCCGCTGGCATGAGCGCGGAGCAGAAAAACGCCATCAGCCATCGTGCACTGGCCTGCCGCCGCATGCGCGAGCTCATGGCCACGCACTGGGGCCTGCACGGCACCAGCCTAGGGGGCCTGCAGCCGTGATCAAGCTGTCCCGCCCTGGCGCCTTGAGCGCCCTGCCCCCGCTGTCGCTGTACGTGCACCTGCCTTGGTGCCTGCAAAAGTGCCCTTACTGCGACTTCAACTCGCACGAATCCAGCCAGTCCGAACTGCCCGAGGAGCGCTACCTGGCCGCCCTCATGTCCGATCTGGAAGCCTCCCTGCCGCAGGTGTGGGGCCGCAAGGTGCACACCATTTTCATCGGCGGTGGCACGCCCAGCCTGTTTTCGCCCGCCAGCATCGACCGGCTTTTGGCCGACATCCGCGCCCGCTTGCCCATGGAGGCTGGCTGCGAAGTCACCCTGGAGGCCAACCCCGGCACCTTCGAGAAAGACCGGTTCAAAGGCTTCCGCGATGCCGGCGTGAACCGCCTGTCGATCGGCGTGCAAAGCTTTGACGACGCCAAACTCAAGGCCCTGGGCCGCGTGCACAACAGCGACCAGGCCAAAGCGGCCATCGAAGAAGCACGGGTGGCGTTTGACACCTTCAACATCGACCTGATGTATGCCCTGCCCGGCCAATCCATGGCCGATTTGCAGCAGGATCTGAACACCGCTTTGGCCTTCGAGCCGCCCCACCTTTCGCTCTATCACCTCACAATGGAGCCCAACACCCGCTTCGCCACCCAGCCACCCGAAGGCCTGCCCGACGAGGACACGGCCTTTGACATGCTGGACCACGTCGTGGCCACCACCGAAGCAGCAGGCATGAAGCGCTATGAAGTGTCGGCCTACGCCAGGCCTGGCCACCAGTGTCAGCACAACCTGAACTACTGGCAGTTTGGCGACTACATCGGCATCGGCGCGGGGGCCCACGGCAAGATCAGCTTCCCCGACCGCATCACCCGCCAGGTGAAATGGCGCGAACCCAAGACCTACATGGACAGGGCCCTGCAAGGCCAGGCCTGCTCCAACGAGAACGAGGTGCCCCTGAAGGCGCGCCCGTTCGAGTACATGCTCAACGCCCTGCGCCTGACCGGTGGCTTCGAGCTGGCCCGCTTTGGCGAGCGCACGGGGCTAACCCTGGCGGCCATCCAGCAAGCCCTGGCGGAGGCAGAAGCCAAGGGCCTGATCGAGCGCGACCTGCAGCACGTCTGGCCTACCGCCCGAGGCATCGACTTCCTCAGCGACTTACAAGGCCTCTTTCTCTCTGAATGAGGTCTGAGCAGGCCAGTGTGGCTGCAGCTTGCGCACATTTCCCACAAAATCGGGGCGCCATGGCCCTCGCTCATGGGGTTCAAGCGCCGATCAGGGAAATCAGCATGTCAACATTCACCTTGTTTCGACGATATTTGATGATGCGGATGTTCACATTCAAGATGACCCCTTGATCCCGCCTCACCCAGCAGCCCAAACCATGTCTGACCCCAACGCCCCAGCCCCCTTTGCCAAACGCACCTACGGCGGCATTTCCGGCGAAGAGCGCAGTCGTCAACGCCGTGAGAAGCTGCTCGAATCGAGCTTGGACATCTTCGGTACGCTGGGCCACGACAAGGCCACCATGCGAGACATCTGCGCCCATGCCCGTCTGGCGGAGCGCTACTTCTACGAAAACTTTGCCAACACGAGCGAAGCATTCGAAGCGGTCTACATGATGCTTTCTCGAGAATTGCTCGAGGCCTTGTCACAAGCCTTGAACAATGCACCTGAAGGCCGGGCCATGAGCAAGGCTGCCGCCTGCCTGCGCACCTACTTCACCTTCATCAAAGAAGATCCCCGCCGGGCGCAGATCATGCTGCTGGACGCCCCACGCCTGGGGCACAACAACATCCACCAGGATGGCTCCAGCATGGCCGAGTACGCGCGCTTCATGGCTGGCATCGTCCGTGACCACCAAACTCCGCTGCCTGCCCATGTCAACCTTGATCTGGTCACCACGGGCCTGATCGGCCTGGCGGCCCAGACCGGCATTACTTGGTATCACAGCGATTTCAAGGCGCCCATTGACCAATTGGTGGAACACAATCTGTATGCTTGGAACGGCTTGGCGTATTGGCTTGAACGCCAAGGCGCTCACCGAGACCAACCAGCCTGAACACCCGCAGAACCGCTGCAC
>JBEANX010000215.1:0-2845 GCA_041165245.1 Pseudomonadota bacterium | reverse complement strand
ATCGCCGGCGTGTGCATCGCCCTGTTGGCCGCCGTGCTCCTGAACCCCTCGGCAGACCGCCACCGCGAGCAGATCAAGGCCGGCATTGCCGAGCGCAGCCCTTTGGCCGGGCTATTGGGCTTGGGCGTGCTGGCCGCGTTTGCCTCCAACTACCACTCGGTGGGTGTGGGGTCCTACACCAGCATCCAGGGCCAGACGGTATCGGTCGGGCTGCTGGGCATGGTGTTTGTGATCGACAACCACAAGGATTTCTGAGCGCGCTCCAGCGCCCTCGCTGCCTTTAACGGGCCACACGGTCCACAAAATCCATCACCTGGTCGGGCAACTCCGGGGTGTTGTGGATCAGCCAGTGGTCGGTGGCTGGCAAGGGGCGAAGGTCGATCTGGGGCACAAAGGCCTCGACGCCCTGCCACGATTTGGGTGAGAAGTAGGTGTCACCCAACCCCCAGTAGGCCAGCACCGGCACGTTCACGGCGTAGGCCTGGCGCATGGCGGGGGTGGGCTGCTGGGGGAACTTCTCGGTCGTGGGCCATTCGATGGCGCGGTAGTAGTTCAGCTCGGCATCCAGGCGCGCTTTGGGCGTGAACACCGAGCCCAGCAAGCGGTTCAGGCGTGCGCCCTTGTAAAAAGGCAGGGTGGGCAGGGTCAGGGCGCCAGGGCCCGCGCTGGCCCCCAGCGAGATCACACCCGTGACCTTGCCCGAGCGGATGTCCACGATGTACTGGCTGCGTTGGCGCTGCTCAGAATCAGCCTGCGCCAGTTCGCGGTTGAAGGTGTAGGGGTGGGGCGTGGCCAGAATGACCATGGCCTTGAGGCGCTCTGGGTGCTTGAAGGCGTAGCTCCAGGCCAGGCTGGCGCCCCAGTCGTGCGCAATGGGGATCACTTTGTCATAGCCCAGGTATTCGACGATGTGGTCCAGCTCGTCGCTCAGGCGCTGGATCTCATAGGCCGCCACCTCGGGTGGGCGCGAAGAACTTGCGTAGCCCTTCAGGTCGATGGCGATGCTGTCGTGTTGCGTGCCGAACTTCTGCAACCAGCCTTCCCACGCCCACGAGAACTCCGGGAAGCCATGCAGAAACACCAGCAGGGGCTTGTCGGTACGGGCCGCAGGCCCCGGGCGCTTCATCAGCAGGTGGTAGCGGGGTGAGGTGTCTGGCGCGGCCAGGCCGTTCAGCTGCACATCGCTCTCTTCAAAGCTGGCCCACTGGCCCCAGAGCAGGCGCTCGTAGTTCTTCTGTGCCGCTGTCTTGGCGGGCGTGGGCGTGACCTTGCAGGACACGCCGCTGGGCAGCGCCGCGTGCGAGAAGGTGCTGGCAAGCAGCAAGGCCAGGGCGATCAGGGTGGGGGCGTGGGGTTTGGGCATGGTTTTAACCGGTGGGGGCTTACAGCAAGAAGGGCCCCGCAGGGCCCTTCTCATTCGTCTTCTTCGACTTCTCTTTTTGTCTCCTCAGCGCATTCAACTCACCCGCTTCACACGCCACCCTTGAGGAAGCGCGAGATGTTGGCCGCAGGCTTGATCTCGTCCAGGAAGGTCTGGTAGCGGGTGTCGCCGTCCATGTAGACCTTGAGCCAAGCGGTGGCCATCTTGCCGTCCACGGCCTTGTTGGCGGCGCTGGTGGTGCTGTTGGGGCAAGAGTGGTTGGCACCGGCCAACTCCAGCAGGGCGTGCGGCGTGGCGGCGTTCATGCTGTCGTAGAACTTCTGGGCATGCGAGGCCACGGGGGCGATGTTGTCGCTTTCGCAGGCAATGATCAAAGTGGGCACCTTGACGCCTGAGAAGTTCTTCGTGGTGTGCCAAGGGGCCATGGGGATGGCGGCCTTGAGCGAGGGGTTGTCACGCGCGGCAGCCAAGGTGCCGCCGCCGCCCATGGAGTGGCCACCCACGCCTTGCTTGCTGGCGTCGATCTTGCCCTTGTAGGGGGCGGTGGCCTCCAGCGAGATCACTTGCTTGAGCGCAGCCATGAATTGCTTGCCGCGGCTTTCAGGTTGATCCAGCGGGTTCTTCGTGCCCACGGTCACGACCACGAAGCCGTGCGATGCCAGGCGGGGGCCCCACCAGTTGATGGCCGACTCAGCCTCGGTGAAGCCGGGGCCGATCACGACCACGCCGTATTGGCCAGCCGCTGTGGGGTACCACACCGTGCCCGAGCCATAGCCGCTGGGTGTGGGCACCTTGGCGCTGGCCGTGGCCAGGGGGCCAGCGGTGGCCGTCAGCGAGGCTTCGGTCGGGTTGGGGCCAATCTCAACGGCCTGGGCGGCGCAAGCCAGGGTCAAGGCGCTCACGCCCAGGGCGATGCGGCTCAGGGCGGTGGCAAAACGGTGGCTCATGGGACTTCCTTGGTGCGGCGCCACGTGTGAAGTGAGGCGCTGGGTCATGCAGATCCGGCGTTGAATGGCGCCGATGTGATGAACTGCATTGTTCAAGCGAAGTTTTGCCACCGCCCTTGGGGTTTGGCCTGAAGCCACCGAGATGCGTGGGCGGGTTTGCCCGCAGTTCGGGCGCTGGGCACGTCGCAGATGAAGTCAGCGAGCCACGGGCCGGCTGGGCTCGGCGCACCACTCGCTCCATGAGCCCGCATACAGGCGCGAGCCATGCAGGCCGGCCACTTCCATGGCCAGCAGGTTGTGGCAGGCCGTCACGCCAGAGCCGCACTGGTGCACCACGGTGCGCGGGTCTTGCTCGCCCAGCACGGCTTCAAAGGCGGCGCGCAAGGTGGCCGCGTCGGCAAAGCGGCCGTCGCTCTGCAGGTTGAGCTGGAAGAAGCGGTTGAACGCGCCGGGGATGTGGCCGCCCACGGGGTCGAGCGTTTCGTTCTCGCCGCGAAAGCGGTCGGGCGCTCTGGCG
>JBEANX010000214.1:0-4860 GCA_041165245.1 Pseudomonadota bacterium | reverse complement strand
CAGGCAAGGTGACATCCAGCAAAATCAATTCAGGCAAGCCCACCACGGGCGCGGCCATCAGGGCTTCCATCGAATCAAGCTCAACCAGCTTGACACCCGGCCAGCCCTCGGCGAGCAACATTCTCAAGCCCGTGCGGAACAGGGCGTGATCGTCGATCAGCAAAAAGGTGGGTGGTGGGGTGGCGGCCAACATGACACCGAGAAGGTAACTCAAGGGCCGGCCTCGGGCAAGGATTCCGACACCCCCCGAAGGGGGAAGGGCCTGCCATCACCCCCTGGTGCTGGCAGGCCACTTCAGCGCTGGTTCAGCGAGCGCGACGCGCAGCCACCGCGTCCGACAGAATCTGCAGCACTTTCTCGGAGTCGTCCCAGCCAATGCAGGCGTCGGTGATCGATTGGCCATAGGCCAGCTTGGAAGGATCGTCCTTGCCAGGCGTGAACTTCTGGGCGCCAGCGCACAGGTGGCTTTCCACCATGACACCGAACACTTGCGTGGAGCCACCGCTCACTTGCGCGGCGATGTCCTGGGCCACCACCACCTGACGCTCGTGCTGCTTGGCGCTGTTGGCATGGCTGAAGTCCACCATCAACGAAGGGTGCAGCTTGGCGGCTTGCAGGTCCTTGCAAGCAGCGGCCACGCTCTCGGCGTCGTAGTTGGGCGCCTTGCCGCCACGCAGGATCACGTGGCAATCAGGGTTGCCGGTGGTCTCGACGATGGCGACCTGGCCGTTCTTGTGGATCGACAAGAAGTGGTGGGCGCCGGCCGCGGCCTGGATGGCATCGGTGGCGATCTTGATGTTGCCGTCGGTGCCGTTCTTGAAGCCAATCGGGGCCGAGATGCCCGAGGACAACTCACGGTGCACCTGGCTCTCGGTGGTACGCGCACCAATGGCGCCCCAGCTGATCAGATCGCCAATGTATTGCGGGCTGATGGTGTCCAGGAACTCGCTGCCGGCGGGCATGCCCAGGCGGTTGATCTCCAGCAACAAGTGGCGGGCCATGCGCAGGCCTTCGTCGATCTTGTAGGACTCGTCCAGGTAGGGGTCGTTGATCAGACCCTTCCAGCCGACGGTGGTGCGGGGCTTCTCGAAATAGACGCGCATCACCACTTCCAGCGTGCCAGCGAACTTCTCGCGCATGGCCAGCAGCTTGCGTGCGTAGTCGATGGCGGCAGCCGGGTCATGGATCGAGCAGGGGCCGATGATGACCAAGAGGCGGTCGTCGGCGCCGGTCATGATCTGGCGAATGGCCTTGCGGGTGCCAGAGACCAGCGTTTCCACCGGCGTGCCGCTGATGGGGAAGAAACGGATGAGGTGCTCGGGTGGGGGGAGCATGGTCACGTTCTTGATCCGTTCGTCGTCCGTCTTGGACGTCTTGTCGGCTGGCGGTTCCTGGATGTTGGAAGTGCGGGACTGGCTCATCGTGCGCTCTCTCGGAAAGTTCGGGGTGATGAAGTGTGAACAGGTCGAAAAAAAACCGCCGGGGCAACCGGCGGTTTTCAGGGTGTACGTGGCTGCTTCAAGCGTTGGCCACTCCTGCGCCGGTCGTCAGCGGGAGTTCAAAGTGCCAAAAATAGAAGCGAGCGTTCTGCATGCGTACGAATGTAGCACGGCACGGCGGCTTGCGCACACCCCGGGAGAGCCCCAGGGCTGCCCTGGCAAGCTCAGCGACGGCGGCCGTACAGAAACCACACCGCACCGTGGGCGGCCAGGCCAATGCCCCAGCCCCACAGCACGATCAAGCTCCAGTCGGAATCTGGCGACCTGGTGTGGTTCAAGGCCATCAACCCGGCGTTGACCATGGCGAAAACGACGGCGTGGATGACGAAACTGGTTTGCAAACCCGAACTGGCCATGGAACTGCTCCTTTGAATGGTGGGCGCAGTCTAGGGCAATGGGCGGTCACTGCGCGCACCAATCATCGCCATCGTCCGGCATCGTGTGTCTGGCGGCCTAGCCCCCTGGTTCTGGGTGGGCCATGCTCACGGCACAATCGCGGCCATGAGCGAGGTCAATGTTTGCCAACCCTGCGGTGCATGCTGCGCCCACTTCCGTGTGTCTTTCTATTGGGCAGAGGCCGACGACACGCCTGGCGGTTTTGTGCCCGCCGCCCTGACCGAGCAGCTCACGCCGCACCTGCGCTGCATGCAAGGCACCAGCCAGAAGGCGCCTCGTTGCACGGCCCTGGACGGCGAGGTGGGCCAGTGGGTGGCTTGCCGCATCTACGAAAACCGCCCCATGCCTTGCCGGGAGGTGATGCCTGGCAGTGCGCAGTGCCTCAAGGCCCGCGCGGCTCACGGCATGCCTGAGTTGCCGCTCACCTGAGGCTCAAGGCCCGGCGCGCACGGCCACCTCGGCGGCCACACCGGGCTTTTTGTGGCCAAACATGACAGGCAGGTAGGCCTCCTGCTCGCGGCGCCCCCGCTGGGCCAGTGCCGCCATGCCCGATGGCCACACGCGGTGCGCGCCCGCCCACACGGCACGCGGCGCTGCCGTCAACAAGGGGTACCAGGGCAAGGTGGCCGGCAAGCCCAGATTGCGCATGCCTTCGCGCCCCACAAACAGGCGCACCAGGCTGAGGTGGCGTGCCTTGTTCCAGGGCCCGCGCAGCCAGCCGGCCGATGGGTAGAGGCGCTGCAGTGGCTCGTCCATCAAGGCGCGGCCCATGGCCACGCTGGTGTCGTCGGGCGGGGCCTGGCTGAGCAGGTTGTGATACAGCCCCAAGCGGGCCGAGGCTTCGCCTTCAAACAGCAACGATTCATCGACCCCCATGAGCCAGCCGATGTAACGCCACAGGTGCATCACGCCTTGCGCATCACGCTTGGAGACGGGGACACCCGTGGCCCGCAGGGCCAGCAGGTGCACGGCGCTGAAGCCCAGGTAGGTGGCCTGCATGTCCAGCTGGTTGATGGGCAGCCCCAGGTAGGCAGCGTCCCAGTTGGGGCGCTGGCGCACGCTGGTGCGCACCAAGGCATGCATGGCGCGCACCTTGAGCGTGGCTTGAAAGCCTGGGCCGGCTCGCTCCATGCCGCCATGGCCGGTGCAGTCAACCCACCATGAGGTGGTCTCGGCAATGCGGCGTTGCACGCCTTTTTGC
Organism: Pseudomonadota bacterium; assembly: GCA_041165245.1. GTDB lineage: Bacteria > Pseudomonadota > Gammaproteobacteria > Burkholderiales > Burkholderiaceae_C > Aquabacterium. The sequence continues at coordinate 1,764 of JBEANX010000214.1, read as the reverse complement.
AAGGCGCCCGTCATCACCAAAGTCTGGTTGATGGCGCTGGCCTGGTAGCCGGCCATGAGGCCTGCATCACGCAGCACCATCATGCCGTGCAGGCCCGTGCTGTGCAGGAAGCTGGCGCCGTGGCGCATCAAGGCAGGGTCGAGCCAGGTGGGTGTGCGCTCAGCCGCTTCGATGTAGGCACGCAACTCAGGCGGGGCATCAGGCACGGCTTGCAAGCCATGCTGGATGGCTGCATCGAGCTTGGGCTTGGCCTGGCCCATGCCCTCGCGCAGCAACCAGGCCGCGACCGCATCGGCCAGCGGGTCGCCTTGCCACAAGGCATCGCCCAACTCGGCCCAGGCCTCAGGGGAGGGCAGCACCTGGCCGCGCAAGAAGAGCCTCACGCCACGTGCCACACGCATCGAGGCGGGCAAGTCCACGCCATGGCGGCCAGGGGGCAGGCGCAAAGGCGCTGTAGCGTCACGGCCTGGCACCTGCGCCTGTTCACTGGCCTTGGCATGCGCCTGTGGACGGGCAAAATGAAACGTGTCTGGGGGTGTCGAAGTGGGCATGAATCTCATACGGCAAGTGCGCCTGAACCAGGCATGAGGCGCATCTTGCGAGCGCCTTGCTGCAGCGTCACTGGCAGCACAAGCCAGGGCCTTGGCGCCACAGGCCAGCGGAAAACCCGCATGAACACGGGCATTGAAGCCACACATGCCGTGTTCATCGGCCCTGGCAGCGCATCACGATGCATCGAGCGTGCCCAGAGGCACGCGTGATCGGTGCACAATCTGCAGGCCCACGATTGGTGGGTATCACGACCAACCATGACCATGAACAAGACCGATCTGATCCAACGCCTGGCCGATAAGCACGAACTGTCCAAGGCCGAAGCCGGCCGCGTGCTGGAAACCCTGCTGGACACCATCGTGACCGCCGTGAAAAAGGGCGATGCCGTGACCATCCCCGGCTTTGGCTCGTTCAAGCAACACGCCCGCGCTGCCCGCTCTGGCGTCAACCCCAGCACTGGCGAGAAGATCAAGATCGCCGCAGCCAAGCTGCCCAAGTTCACCCCTGGCGCCACCTTCAAGGCCGCTGTGGACCCGAAGGCCGCCGCTCGCAAGGCTGCCAAGGTGGAAGCCAAGGCCCCCGTGAAGAAGGCCCCCGCCAAGAAGGCAGCACCTGCCAAAAAGGCCGCCCCCGCCAAGAAGGCCGCTGCCAAGAAGAAGTGAGCGATGAATGCTGCCCTTGCCCTGAGCGGCCTGAATCCGCCCGAGGTCTGGGCGCATTTCGCCACGCTGTGCCGCATTCCCCGTCCCTCCAAGCATGAAGGGGCGGTGCGTGAACACCTGCTGCAATGGGCCCAGTCACTGGGCCTGGCCACGCAGGTTGATGCGGCCGGCAACCTGCTCATCCGCAAACCTGCCAGTGCTGACCGTGAAGGTGCGCGTGGCTTGGGTGCTGGCGTGGTGCTGCAAGGCCACCTGGACATGGTGTGCCAAAAAGCCAGTGGCTCTGACCACGACTTTCACCGTGATCCCATCTCACCCGTGGTACTGGATGGCCGCGTGCAAGCGCCCAGCACCACTCTGGGCGCTGACAACGGCATGGGTGTGGCCATGGCCATGGCCGTGCTGCAAGACACCACCTTGAGCCACGGCCCCATCGAGGCCCTGTTCACGGTGGACGAAGAAGCCGGCATGGGCGGTGCCCATGGCCTGCAAGCCGGCGTGCTGCAAGGCCGCCTGATGCTGAACCTGGACACCGAAGCCTGGGGCGAGT
>JBEANX010000213.1:0-3863 GCA_041165245.1 Pseudomonadota bacterium | reverse complement strand
GGCGACCGTGGCTTGGCCAGTCTGGCCGGGCGCGAAGAAGAGTTCCAACGAGCCGTCATTGAATCGCTCAAACGCGCGGCACTGCTCGATTGCCCTCGCGTGCACCTCATGGCCGGCCTGTGCCGCGAGCCCACCTTCGAGGCGCGCCAGGCAGCCAAAGCTGTCTACCTGAACAACCTCACCTGGGCTGCCCAGCAGGCAGAGCACAGCGGCGTGACTTTCATGGTCGAGCCCATCAACCCGCGCGACATGCCAGGCTACCTGCTTCAGCAGCAGGCCGAGGCCCACGCCCTGGTGCAAACCATTGGCTCGCCGAACCTGCAAGTGCAGATGGACCTCTACCACTGCCAGATCGTCGAGGGGGACCTCACCACGCGCCTGCGCCAGTACATCCCAAGCGGCCGCGTCGGGCACATCCAGATCGCCGGCGTGCCAGATCGCAACGAGCCCGACCGGGGTGAGCTCTCCTATGGACATGTGCTTGAAGAATTGGCGGCTCTGGGCTATGGTGAATGGGTTGGCTTGGAGTACAGGCCTCGCAACCCCGGGCCTGGCGGCACAAGTGCTGGCCTGAGTTGGATGCGCGGCACTGAACCAGGCTTGGTGCTGTCAAGCACACAGACGCGGACACAGACGCACACACAAGAACAACACATCTCGGGGACTTCGGATTCAGGATCCCTCGATGCCCAGTGATTTCCCGCGCGATGCGCTTTCTTCTTTCCCCGCCCAGGTTCGCACCCGCGATGGCTTGAGCCTGTTCGCCACGCATTGGCCCGCCCCCGGCACGGCGCGTGGCGTGGTCTGCCTGGTGCATGGCCTGGGCGAGCATTCGGGGCGTTATGCGCATGTGGTCAAGGCTTTCCAGCATCAAGGCTGGACGGTGGTCGCCTATGACCACCGGGGCCACGGCCAATCACCCGGCCCGCGCGGCGGCCTCAAGCAAAGCGACGACCTGCTGCATGACCTCGCTGCGGTGATCGACACCATCCGCGCCACACACCCAGGCCTGCGACTGCTGGTGCTGGGCCACAGCCTGGGTGGGCTGGTGGTGTCGCGCTTTGTGTCGGCCCTGGCCAGCCCCTCAGAAGGTGCCAGCTGGCAACGCCCCGTTGACCTGTGCGTGCTCTCCTCCCCCGCGCTCGACTTGGGCATGAGCGGCTTTCAAAAAGCCCTGCTCAACAGCGTTGGCAGCCTCATGCCCGACGTGGCCGTGAGCAATGGGCTCAAGCCCGAGTGGGTGTGCTCGGATGCCTCCGTGGTGCGCGACTATGTCGATGACCCACTGGTGCACGACCGCATCACGGGCCGCCTCACGCGCTTCATGCTCGACAGCTGCGAGGTGGTGCATGCCCGCGCGCCCAGCTGGACGGTGCCCACATTGCTGATCTACGCGGGCGCCGACCGCTGCGTGCCCCCAGCTGGCAGCGAGCGCTTTGCCAAGGCGGCCCCTTCGCAAATGCTCAAGTCGATCGCTTACCCCGAGATGGCGCACGAGGTGTTTCACGAGCCGGAAAAAGCCCGGGTGCTGGCCGACCTGATGGCCTGGCTCCATCAACACTGAACAGGCGCTGAAAAGTGCGAGATGATCACGGGTTGCCCCTGCGGCCCCCAAGCACCTCCCCCGAAAGCCTCGCGTCATGGCCATCAAAGCCACCATCTTCAAAGCCCAGATCCAGATCTCAGACATGGACCGCCATGTCTATGACTCGCCCGCACTGACCATCGCCCGCCACCCCTCCGAATCAGACGAGCGCATGATGATCCGCGTGCTGGCCTTGGCCATGGGTTGGCCCGCCGACAGCAACGAGGGCACGCTGGAACTCGCCAAAGACATGTGGGAGCCCGACGAGCCCGCGCTGTGGCACAAGAATTACTCGGGCGAGATCCTGCATTGGGTCGAAGTGGGCCAGCCCGACGACAAGCGCATCATGAAAGCGTGCGGCCGGGCCAACAAGGTCAGCCTGTGGGCTTTTCAAAGCAGCACGCCTGTGTGGTGGAGCACCATCGCCAACAAGCTCACGCGGGCCAACAAGCTCACGGTGTGGCAAGTGCCCCATGAACAAAGCCAGGCACTGGCTTTGCTGGCGCAACGCTCCATGCAGCTGCAAGTCACGGTGCAGGACGGCACCATCTGGGTGGGCGAGGGCGATCGCTCGGTCGAGATCTCGCCCGTCAAGCTGATGGGCCCGGACTGAGCGGCTGACTAAAAGCCCAGCTCAAGGCTGGGCTGCGTGCATCAAGCAGGCGTCTTGTCGCGCAACTCGCGCCGCAGGATCTTGCCCACGGGCGTCTTGGGCAGCTCAGCGCGGAACTCCACCACCTTGGGGCGCTTGTAGCCGGTGAGGTGCTGAGCGCAATAAGCGCGCACCTGCTGCTCGGTGATCTCAGGCTTGTCCTTGACGACCACCAGTTTGACGGCCTCTCCGCTGTGCTCATCGAACACGCCCACAGCGGCGCATTCCAACACGCCGTCCATCTGCGCGACCACGTCTTCCACCTCGTTGGGGTAGACGTTGAAGCCCGAGACCAGGATCATGTCTTTCTTGCGGTCGACGATCTTGAAGAAGCCGCGCTCGTCCATCGTGGCGATGTCGCCGGTGCGGAAGAAGCCGTCAAGCGTCATGACCTTGGCGGTCTCGTCGTCACGCTGCCAATAGCCGGTCATCACCTGTGGGCCGCGCACGGCCAATTCGCCCGGCGTGCCGATGGGCACTTCGTGACCGTCTTCATCGAGGATGCGCACCTCGGTGGATGGCAGTGGCATGCCGATTGAGCCTGAATAGGCCGTGGTCGTCACCGGCGTGCAGGTCACCGAAGGCGAGGTCTCGGAGAGGCCATAGCCCTCGGCCACGGGGCAGCCGGTTTTGTCACGCCAGAGCTTGGCCGTGGCTTGCTGCACGGCCATGCCACCTCCCACCGACAGGCGCAAATGGCTCCAGTCGACCTTGCTGAAATCAGGGTGGTGGGCCATGGCATTGAACAAGGTGTTCACGGCCGGGAAACTGTGGAACTGGTGCTTGCTCAACTCCTTGAGCATGGCCGGCAAATCACGCGGGTTGGGGATCAGGATGTTGCAAGCGCCCAGGCGCAGGCCCAGCATCATGTTCACCGTGAAACCGAAGATGTGATACAGCGGCAGCGCCGCCACCATGGTGGGCTGCTGGTCTTGTGGCACCTGCTCCCACATGGGGCCGTTCCAAGCTTGCGATTGCAGCAAGTTGGCAATGATGTTGCGGTGAACCAGGGTCGCGCCCTTGCTCACGCCCGTGGTGCCACCGGTGTACTGCAGCACGGCCACGTCTTCATGGCCGGGCCGGGCAGGCATGAGCTTCAAGCTACTGCCTTTGGCCAGCACTTGCTTGTAGGGCACAGCGCCTGGCAAGCTGAAGGCGGGCACCATCTTTTTGACTTTGCGCACCACGTGGTTGACGATGGCGCCTTTGATCAGACCGAGCGTGTCGCCCATGCTGGCCAGCATCACGTGCTTAACCTGGGTGTTATGCACCACCTGCTGCAACACGCTGGCGAAGTTCTCCAGGATCAAAATGGCTTTGGCGCCTGAATCTTTGAGCTGGTGCTCCAGCTCGCGCGGCGTGTACAGCGGGTTCACGTTCACCACCACAAAGCCCGAGCGCAAGATGCCCATGGCAGCCACCGGGTACTGCGGCACATTGGGCAGCATCACGGCCACGCGGTCGCCCGGCTTCAAACCCAGGCCTTGCAGGTAAGCGCCAAAAGCGCGTGAGTCCAGGTCGATCTGGCCAAAGCTGTAGCGCTTGCCCATGAACACATAAGCTGGCTTGTCGCGGTAGGTGGCAAAGCCCTCGTCGATCAGCTCGACGAGCGATCGGTAAACGGTC